>CAZAHX010000100.1:0-7334 GCA_964485005.1 uncultured Acidimicrobiaceae bacterium
GGCTCGGAGAGAACCCGGCGAAGCTCGGTGGCGAGATGGTGGGCGCGGTTGCGGTCCCCTTCGTCGGGGTAGACGTACATGAGATCGAGGTCCGACCCGTAGGAGAGCTCGCCGCCTCCCCACTTGCCCATCGCGACCACGCCGAACTCGTGCGGAGGCTCCGAGACCATGTGGAGGGCCCCGGTGACCGCGGCGTCGGCCGAGTCGGTGAGTGAGCCCAGAGTGGCCTCGATCGGAGCGTCTCCCAGTATGTCCCGGCCTGCGATCCGCAGCTTGCTGCGTCTCACGAAGCGCCGAATGGTCCCGATCTGGGCGTCGGGGTCGTCTCGGGAGTCGAGGAGCCCGATCAGTCTGGCTACGGCCGCCTCCCTGTCCCTGATGTCGGCGAGGCGAGTGTCGTCGGCGAGACGCGGCACGAACTCGGGGATCCGGTCGATGAGATCGCCCACCAGCTTGCCGGTGCCGAGGAGGAGACAGAGACGCTCCCCGGCGAGAGGATTGCTCTGGAGCAGGGTGACCAGGGCCGAGTGGTCCGGCGTATTGGCCAGAAGAAGCCGCAACTGTGCCAGGCCCAGGTCGGGGTCCGGGGAGAGCGAGAGCCAGTCGATCATGAGCGGGAGCGCCTGTTGCATGACCCTCGACCGTCGGCTCAGGCCGGTGGTCAGCTCGGCGAAGGTCTTGGTCGCAGCCACCACATCCCTGAACCCGAGGGCCTCGAGTCGGAGAGTCGCCTCGGCCGGGTCGAGAAGAGCCGAGGGGACTCCCGCGAGAGAGTCGAGGATGGGCCGGAAGTAGAGACGCTCGTGAAGGTCGCGCACCTCGCTGCGCACGTGGGCCAGCCGCGTCTCGAACTCGGGTACCGCGTTCCGGGTGAATCCCAGGCTCCGCGCCAGGCGTTCCCTGCCCTCGGGATCCTCGGGCAGCCGGTGGGTCTGGCGGAGGTCCCAGATCTGGATGCGATGCTCCGTCGCCCGGAGGAAGCGGTAGGCGTCGGCGAGACGCTCCTCGTCGCTCGTGTCGATGTAGCCGTGTCTTCCCAGGGCAGCGAGGGCCTCGAGGGTCGAGGCGACCCGAAGCTCGGGATCGAAGCGGCCGTGGACCAGCTGGAGCAGTTGCACCGTGAACTCGATGTCGCGGATACCCCCGCGGGACCGCTTCAAGTCGCCCGGGGGCGCGGCGCTCTCGGCCCGCGCTTTGAGCTGCCTGATGCTGCGCAGTGCGGCGTGGTCGAGTCCCTCCTCCCAGATGATCTCGTCGGCCAGGGCCCTGAACTGCTCTCCCAGCTCATGGTCCCCGGCGGCCGGGCGTGCCTTTAGCAAGGCCTGCAACTCCCACGGTTCTCCCCAGCGCCGGTAATAGCCTTCATAGCCGCTCAGGCTCCGGGAAAGCGGGCCCAGGGTGCCTTCGGGCCTCAAGTCGGCGTCGACGATGAGGGCAGGCCCGTCGAACGTCGGGGACGAGAGCAGGGACATCACGCGGCTTGCCATCGCCTGCGCCGCCTGACGCGCATCATCGCCTTCACCTGCCCCGTCGTGAACGAAGAGGAGGTCGATGTCGGAGTGGTAGTTGAGCTCGCGCCCCCCCCACTTCCCCATCGCCACCACGGTGAAGGCCAGGCTCCCGACGCCGGGTCGACGATCGGCCAATTGTTCTCTGGCCGTCTCGATGGTCTCGCCGACCAGCTCGTCGACCACCTCCGAGTAGCGCCTGGTGGCTTCGCTGAGATCGATTCGAGCGGTGAGGTCGTCGCCGACGATGTCGAAGAGGGCGGCGTGAAGCCTGAGGGTCATCGAGTCCTCGGGCCGCGCTCCTCTGACGAGCCGGGGGTGGCGGGCCAGCGTGGTCGCCAGGGCGCGACTGGCGCCCGCGACCGCCACCAGCTTCGGCAGGATCGCCTGATCCTCGGCGAGGGTGGGCTCCGCTTCGAGGATGCGGGCGACCCGTTCTCCGGCCGCATCGGGATCGGCGCTGCCTTCGAGGAGACGGTCGAGAGGTGGCGCGGCGTCTTCCGTCACCAAATCAAGGCTATGGCCTTCACCGGCGCAGCGCGAACCGAACGTAGGGTGTCGGCATGAGAGTGGCAGGAGCCCAGATCAATCTGGTGGTGGGCGACATAGCCGGCAACACCGATGCCATCGCCGGGGCCATGAGCCGGGCTGTCGACGCGGGGGCGGACATCCTCCTCGTCCCGGAGCTGGCGGTCACCGGATATCCCCCCGAGGACCTCGTCCTCCGAGACGACTTCGTGGACCAGAACCTGGAGGCAATAGGTCATCTCGCCAGTCTCTCCACCGAGGTGGCAGCCGTCGTCGGGTTCGTCGACCGCCACTCGGGGCGCTCGAGCCGGGCTGATGACTCGGCTCCGCGCGAGGTGGCCAACGGTGCCGCGGTGCTGGCCGGAGGTGAAGTTCGCGGGGTCTACCACAAAGTGCTTCTTCCCAATTACGGCGTCTTTGACGAGGACCGCTACTTCGCGGTTGGATCCGAGCCGGGACGCGTCTGGGAAGTCTCGGGGGAGACGGTGGGTGTCTCCATTTGCGAGGACATGTGGCTGCCGGAAGGGCCTCCCTCGATGCAGGCGGAGCGCGGCGCACGGGCCCTGCTCAACATCAACGCCTCTCCGTTCCATCGGGGCAAGGCGAAGTCGAGGGAGCAGATGCTCGTCGATCGAGCCACGACCAACCGGTCGGCAGTGGTCTACCTGAACCTGGTGGGCGGGCAGGACGAGCTGGTCTTCGACGGCGCCTCCCTCGCGGTTTCGGCGCAGGGTCGGATCCTCCATCGCTCTCCCCAGTTCGAGGAGGACTTCTTCGTGGTCGACCTCGAAGGTCAGCCGGCCGAGGTGACTCCCCTGCTCGAGCCGATCGAGGAGGTTTATCGGGCGCTGACCACTGGACTCCACGACTACGTCCGCAAAAACGGCTTCGAGAGGGTGGTGATCAGCCTCTCCGGGGGGATCGACTCGGCGCTCACCGCCACCATTGCCGCCGACGCCCTCGGTCCCGATGCGGTGTGGGGTATATCAATGCCGTCACGGTTCTCGTCCCAGCACTCGGTGGATGACGCCAGGGCGCTCGCCGCGAATCTGGGCATCAGATTCGAGGTGATTCCTATCGACGGGGTCTTTGCCGCCCATTTGGAGTCGCTGGAGGACATGTTCGCCGGAACAGAACCCGGTGTGGCCGAGGAGAACATCCAAGCCAGGGTGAGGGGGGCCACAGTGATGGCGATCTCCAACAAGCTGGGCCCGATGGTGCTGGCAACCGGGAACAAGTCGGAGATGGCCGTCGGCTACGCCACCCTCTACGGAGACATGGTGGGTGGGTATGCGGTGCTCAAGGATGTGTTCAAGACCGTGCTCTACGAGCTGGCCCGTTGGCGCAACAAGGACGGCGAGGTGATCCCACAGAACAGCATCGACAAGCCACCCTCCGCCGAGCTCCGCCCCGACCAGAAGGACTCCGACACGCTCCCTCCCTACGAGATCCTCGACGCCATCCTGGAGCGGTATGTCGAGAAGGACAGGTCAGTGGCGTCCATAATCGAGGAGGGGTACGAGTCGGAGTTGGTACTGGAGGTGGCGCGCATGGTCGATCGCAACGAGTACAAGAGACGTCAGGCCGCTCCCGGTGTGAAGATCACCACCAAGGCGTTCGGAAAGGACCGCCGTCTCCCCATCACCAACGCCTACAGGCCGGGAGCGAAGTGATCACCACCGTCCTCATCGACGGTGAGCCGTCGTCAGGTGTGATTCCGGTCACCGACTCGGCGGTGGTCCGGGGTGATGGCTGCTTCGAGGTGCTCAGGTCCTATGGGGGCGCGGCCTTTGCCGTCTCCGAGCATCTCGATCGGCTGGAGAGGAGCGCCCGTCTCCTCCAGCTGCCTCTCCCCGCCCGCGAAGAGCTGGCCGCTTGGATCGGCGACGTCGCCGAGGAGCTGGGAGATGGAGCGGTCAGGGTCCTGGTCACCCGTGGTGCCGGGGTCCCCGGTGTCTCCGACCCGCCGCGGGTCATCGTCTTCGGTCATCGCTGGAACCTGCCTGCGGGCCCGATCCGGCTCACACCGGTGCCTGCCCCCTGGCACTCCGCCGGGGTTCCCTGGGACCTCGCCGGGGCCAAGGCCCTCTCTTATGCGCCGAACATGGCTGCCGGGCGTCGCGCCAGGGGGGCCGGGGCCCACGATGCGCTACTGGTGACCCCGGAGGGCTTGGTGCTCGAAGGCCCCACGTTCTCTGTGGCCTGGGTGGTCGGCGATGTGTTGGAGACCCCCGGTCTCGAACTCGGGATACTCGACTCCATCACCAGACGATTCGTCCTCGACGATGCTCGTCGCCTCGGGATCGAGGTCAGAGAGGGCTCCTGGGACCTCACCCGGCTCGAAACGGCGTCTGAGGCGCTGGCGATGTCGACGATCCGCGAGGTGCAGCCGATCGAAGCCATCGGGGAGGTCGTCTTCGACGAGGGCCCGATTACAAAGCGCCTGGCGGAAGTATTCGCCGAGAGGATCGGGTGAGCGGTCCCACCGAACGGACAGCCGGGAACTCCTCTCCGGGCGATGTCGTTGTTGTGCCCATGAGGAACCGAGCACTGGTCCCGCTGGCTCTGGCCCTGGCCCTGCTGGCGGCTGCATGCAACAACGAGGGAGCCGAGCTGAGCACGACTTCCAGCCTGATCACCGGCACCACCGAGGCTGCCGAGGATGCCGATGCCACCACCACGACCACGGGAGGCGGGGATGTGACCAGCACCACCGAGCTCCGGGGAGAGACGGTGGCCACCTTCGAGGTGAGAGCCCGGATCTCGTCGGACAGCGGGGAGACGCTGTACATCGTCATCCCGCCCGGCGCCTACACCGATGTCGACCTGGAGGGATTCGTCGGCGACCTCAAGGAGTCCGATCCCGAGCTCTTCGGAGCCGAGGTGTTCGACGACGAGAACGCGATGCAGGCGTTCCTCATCCCTGAGGACCAGCGAACCGAGGCCCAGCAGCAACTGCTCGACGAGCATCACCTCGTCAGCCTGGTCGGGGGGAACACCATCGTCTTCCAGGGCCCGTTCGAGGAGTTCGGCGAGCAGGTGATCGGCTCCTGACGCTAGAGGAGAAAACCGGCAACGAGCAGGAACCCTCCGAAGCCGACGATGTCGGTGATCAGGGTGAGGAAGATCGAGGAGGCCATGGCGGGGTCCTGTCCCAGCTGACGCAGGAGTAGGGGGATGGCGGTCCCCGACACGGCTGCTATCACCAGGTTGGCCAGGGTGGCCACCGCCACGATGAGGGAGACAGCCAGAGATGGCGAGCCGCTCTGGAACACACCTGCCTCCAGCAGTAAGTAGGTGACCATGGCCGCCACTATTGCGAGGAGCACACCGTTGAGGACGCCCACTCCGGTCTGTCTGAAGAAGATCCCGGGGACCTGTGGCCCGGGGACGTCGTCCGAGGCCAGGGAGCGGATCATCACCGCCAGGCTCTGGTTCCCCCCGTTGCCGCCGAGAAGGGCGATGACCGGCATCAGCGCGGCGAGGACGGGCTCGTCCCCGATGATCCCGGTCTGGCTCTCGATGACGAAGGCGACCACCAGCGCCAGGAACAGGTTGAGCACCAGCCAGGGGGCCCTCATCCGGAACGACTCGGCGACTTCGGAGTAGACGGTCTCCTCCACTCCGGCGCCGACCGACACCACGAAGTCCTCGGTGGCCTCGTCCTTTACCGCCTCGATGACGGCGTCGGTGGTGACCATCCCCAGCAGCCGTCCTTCCTCGTCGGTCACCGGGATGGCGAGCAGGTGATAGCGCTGAGCGAGCTCGGCTACCTCCTCCCGATCGGTCTCGGCGGTGACCGATACCGGGTCAGGGACCATGACATCGCCCAGAGGCGCTCCGGGGCGGCGAAAGACCAGGTCCCTGAAACTGATCACACCGGTGAGCCTCTGACTGTCGTCGACCACATACACATAGGAGAGGTCGCCGAAGGTGTCGTGGAGCTGACGGAGCCGCTCGATGGCCTCGTCGGTGGTGAGGCCCATGGGAAGGGATGCCACCTCGGTGGTCATTAGCCCCCCGGCGCTGTCCCCCGGATACGCCATGAGCTGGCGGACTTCCTGTTCGGCTTGGTCCTCCATGGCGGCGAGCACGTCCTCGACCACCTGGGCGTCCAGCTCGCCGAGTAGGTCCGCAGCGGCTTCGCCCGGCATCTCGCTCAGGGCGGCGGCGAGGCTTCCCAAGGGCACGTCCTCGATCAGCTCTGCGGCCAGCTCGGGCGCGATCTCCTCGAGGATCTCAGCTGCCTCCGCCGGCTCGAGATCCGAGATCAGACCGGCGGCGTCTAGCTCGTCGAGCTGCTCGAGGACGTCGGCGGCGTCACCGGGGGCGGCTTCGGCAAGGGCCCCCCACTCCTCGATATTCGCCTCCAGGTAGTCGGCGACCACCTCGTGGTCGCGACGCGCCGCGGCGAGAAGGGTCCGGGCCAGCTGGCGTGGGCTCCGCAGACGCAGCCTCATAGGGGGTCCCGATCAGGGCTCGTAAGGCCGGACCGACTCCACCCGGACTTTGAAGGTCCCCGCGGGCGCCTGGTAGGAGACCTCGTCGCCAACTTCGGTCCCGAGCAGAGCCTTGCCCAGCGGGCTGGTCGGGGAGGCGAGCAAGAGACCGGGCACCTTGTTCTCCTGGGGGGCGACGAACACCTCGGTCTGGTCACCGTCGCCGTCGACGATGGTCACCATCGTCCCCACCTCGACTCTCCCGGTGTTCTCCACCTCCCGGACCTCGGCGGTCTGGATGAGATGCTCCAGCTTGCGGATACGCGATTCCATCAGCCCTTGGTCGTTCTTGGCCGCGTCGTAGTCGGCGTTCTCCCGGAGGTCGCCGTGGGAGCGCGCCTCGGCGATCCGCTCCGCCATCTCTTGGCGACCCTCGGTCTTCAGGGCTTCCAGTTCCTCGACCAGCTTGGCGTGGGCGGCCGGGGTGAGAAAGGTGGGTGTGCTGTCGGACATCGAACGGTTGAGGGTAACTGGCTTAATCTCGTCATCGTGACCGACATCCGTCTCACCAGGTACAGCCACGGGGCCGGCTGAGCCTGCAAACTCGGCCCGGCCGAGCTGGCTCAGGTCCTGAGCCCCGTTCAAGCCCATCCCGCCGCCTCCCACCCCGATCTCAGGGTCGGGTTCGGGACCGGCGACGACGCCGGCGTCTATGCGCTGGGGGACGGACGCGCCCTCATCCAGACGGTCGACATCTTCACACCGGTAGTCGACTTGCCGGCCGACTGGGGCGGTATCGCCGCGGCCAACGCCCTCAGCGACGTCTACGCCATGGGCGGCGTACCCCTCACCGCCCTCC
>CAZAHX010000101.1:0-7211 GCA_964485005.1 uncultured Acidimicrobiaceae bacterium
CCATCGGCACCCACTCCGAGGTCCTCTGCGTCGGGATGGGGGGCTCCGGCATCTCCGGGGACTACGCCGGCGCCATCGCCGAGCCCTTCGGGACCAGGGTGAGCGTGCACAAGGGATATGCCCCGATTGCGCCTTGGGCGATTCGGCTCCGGCCCTTGGTGATCGCGGTCTCCTATTCGGGGAACACCGAGGAGACGCTGGACTTCGCGGTGTCGGCGAGAGACACCGGGCTCCCGGTGGCGGCGGTCACCACCGGAGGGCGTCTCGGCGATATGGCCCGCGAGGAGAAGTGGCCCACTGTGGAGGTGCCTGCCGGCCTGCAGCCCCGCGCCGCTCTCGGCTATCTGCTCGGCGCAGTGCTCAAAGTGCTCGAGGGGGCCCACGCCATCGACGACCAGAGGCTCGCTTTGGTCGAGGCCGCCGAGTGGTCCGAGAGGGCGGTGGAGGAGGGCAGCGACACCTGGAAAAAGGCGGCGGAGGTGGCGGAGGGGCTCTCCGGGCGGATTCCCATCATCTACGGAGGGGGGCCGATCAGCGGGGTCGTCGCCCAGCGTTGGAAGACCCAGGCGAACGAGAACGCCAAGGTGCCCGCCTGGTGGTCTGTGCTCCCCGAGCTCGACCACAACGAGATCACCGGTTGGGAGACCATGCCCGAAGTGACCAAGGACCTGTTCGGCATCGTGGCCTTGACCGACCGCAGTGACCACGACCGGGTGGCTTCGAGGATCGACTTCACCCGCAGCCTCACCTCCGACGCCGTGCCCTGGGTGGCCGAGGTGGCCTCGGCGGGGACGTTTCCCCTTACCCGGCTGGTCTCCCTTACCGTGACCGGCGACCTGGTCTCCTTGATGCTGGCCGAACAGGCCGGCGTCGACCCGGTCCCGGTGAACACCATCGAGAAGTTGAAGAAGCTGCTGGCAAAGGAAGACGAATGAACTACGACATCGCCGATCCCGACCTCGCCCCGCACGGTGCCCGACGCGTCGAATGGGCGGGTCGGAGAATGACCGTCCTGAGGACGATCCGGGAGAGATTCGCCAAGGAGCGGCCACTGGAAGGCCATGTCGTCGCGGCCTGTCTCCATGTCACCGCGGAGACGGCCAACCTCATGCTGGCGCTGCGCGACGGCGGCGCCGAGCCGCTGCTGTGCGCCTCCAACCCCCTCTCCACCCAGGACGACGTGGCTGCCGCTCTCGTCGCCGAGGGGATCCCGGTCTTCGCCATCAGAGGCGAGGATCCCGAGACCTATTACAAGCACATCAACGCAGTGCTCGACCACGCTCCCGCGGTCACCATGGACGACGGCGCCGACCTGGCCACGATCCTGCACACCGATCGGCGCGACATCGAGGTGATCGGCTCCACCGAGGAGACCACGACCGGCGTGATCAGATTGCGTGCCATGGCCGCCGATGGGACGCTCAGGGTCCCGGTGGTGGCGGTGAACGACTCTGCCACCAAGCATCTCTTCGACAACCACTACGGAACCGGGCAGTCGACTCTGGACGGGATCATCCGGGCGTCGAACATTCTCCTCGCCGGGCTCAACTTCGTGGTCATCGGCTACGGCGATTGCGGTCGCGGGGTGGCCAAGCGCGCCGACGGGCTGGGAGCCCACGTCATCGTGGTTGAGGTCGACCCGGTGCGGGCGCTGGCAGCGGCCATGGACGGGCACCGGGTGATGACCGCCTCGGATGCCGCCGAGGTGGGCGACGTCTTCGTGACGGTGACCGGCAACAAGCACGTGCTCCGGGCGGAGCACTTCGAGAAGATGAAGGACGGGGTGATCCTGGCCAATGCCGGGCACTTCGACATCGAGATCGACCTTGCCTATCTGGGTGCCGGGGCGGTCGAACGGCGCAACGTGAGGGAGAATCTCGACGAGTATGTGCTCGAGGACGGGAGGCGGATTCTGGTCGCCGCCGAGGGGAGGTTGGTCAATCTCGGGGCCGCCGAGGGCCATCCGGCCGATGTCATGGACATGTCGTTCTCCAACCAGGCGCTGGCCGCGGAGTGGCTGATCCAAAACGAGGGGAAGCTCGAGCCCGGGATCTACACGCTGCCTCCGGAGATCGACGAGCAGGTCGCGGCGATCAAGCTCGCCTCGATGGGGGGAGGCCTGGAGAAGCTCACCGAGGAGCAGGCCAGCTATTTGAGCGGCTGGCAAGAGGGGACGTGATCTCTGAGGGGGGTCGACCCCCCTCAGACCCCCCGCGACCTCGCTCCACTCGGTCGGAGTCGCAGGTGACTCCTTGTCCCACTCCCCCCATACGTTGGTTGGCATGCTCTGTCTGGCCTGTCATCGCCCGGGAAGGTCGACGCTGTGTCTCCAGTGTCGGGACGGGTTACGCCCGGTCCCCGACCGCGTGCTCGCCGGGGGCGTCCGTCTCGTCGCCGGATTCGAGCACACCGGTCCGGCCAAGACCCTGGTCCATCATCTCAAGTACCGGGGCATCACCTCTTACGCCGATCTGGTAGCGGCGATGCTCGCCCCGAGGACGCCCCCGCTGCCTCTCGTGCCCATACCCCGGGCACTGACCAGACGGGTGAAGTACGGAATCGACCCGGGGCGTGTCCTGGCGAGTCGGCTATCCAACCTCACCGGGGCGCCAATCGTGCCGGTCCTCTGGCCCCCACTGCACACCAGACGCCGGGCCGGCGGAGATCATCGCCGTCCGGTGCCGGCCTTCCGGGCGAGTGGTCCCATCCCACCGGCGTTGGTGCTCGTGGACGACGTGGTCACCACCGGGGGGACTTTGGAGGCGGCGATCCGTTCGCTGGGCCCGGAACGGGTGCGCCTGGCTGTTGCCGCCAATGCCGTCGTCCCCGAAATCGTCAAATGACCCGGAGCGCCTGGCGCGCCGCAGTCACGGCTTCCTGGTAAGACCAGGCTGCTCCTTCGGCCGCCCGAGCAGCTGCGTCAGCTGTCGACGATTCGATTCTCTCTTCGGTGACCGCGTGTTCCGCACGGCTCGGGGGTGGCACCAGACGACCCACCTCATCCCTCGTTACCGCGGCCCAACCCCAGAGGCGGGCGGCCAGCTCGGCTTGGCCGTTGTCGAGAAGGGGGGCGGCGAGCGTCTCCAGCAGTGAGGCGAGGACAGTGCTGTCAGGCGACTCGGTCGCGAGACGATCGAGAGCATCTGCGAGGGATAGGCGAGCCTCATCGATCCGGCCCATCGCCAGTAGTCCCCTCGCCAGCAGGTCGAGGTTCTCGGCGACTACTGCGCCCGTCATCCCGATATCGCGCTGGATGTCGGCGGCGCGCAGGTGCTTGGCGATGGACTCCTCGTACTTCCCCTCGAAGTAATCAATGATTCCGAGGCAGGCAATGTTGAAGGCCTCCAGACCGCGATCCCCCAGAGCGAGGGCCCCTTCCAGACTCTCTTCGTGGAGTCTCCTCGCCGTCGGGTAGTCGAGGCGGTAGCGGGCCAGGATCGCAGCGACTCCGGCGCTCCAGGAGAGTCCGAGGGTGTCGCCGACCTTGCGCATCCAACTCGCCGCTTTTTCGAAGTAGGGAGCGGCCGTCTCGACGTTCGATCTCAAGCGTTCCGGCCAGCCACGGGTGTAGGTGGCCCAGGCGATGGCCCAGTCGTTCTGAGACTCCTCGGCGATCTCCAGGGCACGGTCGGCGGAGCGCTCCGCGGCGTCGTACTCGTCCGTATTCACCCGGAGCCACGAGTCGATGATCCAGGCCTCGGCGAGTCTCGCCTTGTCGCCTAGACGTCCCGCCATGCCGATGGTGTCCTGGATGTGAACGCCGAGTTGCTCGGGCTGTTCCGTCCAGAGGAGATGCCAGGCGTATCCCAGCATCAGCTTGAGCACCGTCTCGTCGTCGCCCAATTTCCCCCGACCGAGAAGGGGCCCGAGCCATTCCTTTTGCTCTTCGAGGTGGTTGCGCACATTCCAGAACCAGTAGAGCGAGGCAGCGATCCGGGCCGTGGTCTCCGACATGTCATGCTCGTCGGTGAAGGCGAGGGCGGCGCGGAAGTTCTCATGCTCCGCCTCGAGTCTCTCCATCCAAGCGACCTGACCGCTCCGACGCAGATGTGGTGCCGCCTCCTCGGCGAGCTCGAGGAAGTAGTCGGCATGCCTCTGGCGCACCGCGTCGGCCTCACCGCCATCCTTGAGCTTCTCCATGGCGTACTGGCGCAGGGTCTCGAGGAGCCGGTAGCGGTCGCCTTGTCCTCCCTCCCATACCACCATCGACTTATCCACCAGCGAGGTGAGGTGGTCCACGATGTCGAGCTCGTCGACCACGCCTCCGGCGCAAACCCGCTCGGCAGCCTCGAGGGTGAAGCCGCCCCGGAACGCGGCCAACCGCTGAAAGAGGACCTGCTCGGGCTGGTCGAGGAGGTCGTAGCTCCATTCGACGGCGGCGGCCAGCGTCTGCTGACGGGGAAGCGCCGTCCGGCTACCTCCGGTGAGTAGGCGGAATCGGTCGTCGAGACGATTGGCGATCTGGGCGATGTCCAGCGACCTGGCCCGGGCCGCGGCAAGCTCGATGGCGAGGGGCATGCCGTCGAGACGACGGCAGATCTTGAGGACGACCGGGAGTGTGTCCTTTGTGATCTCGAAGTTCGGGTTCACTGCGGTCGCTCGTTCGGCGAAAAGCCGGAGCGCGTCGGCCCCAGTTCCGGCGGGATCCGATGTGTCGTAGCGACTGGGCAGCTCCAGAGAGGGCACCTGCCACAACGTCTCACCGGCGACCCCGAGACCCTCCCTGCTGGTGGCCAGGATCTTGATGCCGGGGCACGAGCGGAGGAGGTGGGTGGCCAAATCGGCGGAGGCGCCGATGAGATGCTCGCAGTTGTCGAGGATCAGGAGCGCTTGCCGATGTCGGAGGTAGTCGACGATCTGGTCCACGACTGGCAGGGCGGCGCCGGCCAAGGCTGCCCCTCCCACGCCTTGGCCCCGGTTGATCTTCAGAGACTCGGCCAGCCAGGCCGCCAGCTTCTCGGGGTCGCTGACCGCGGCCAGCTCGATCAGCCATACCCCGTCGGCGAAGTCCTCGGCCGTCTCGGCGGCGGCCTGAAGGGCGAGCCGGGTCTTGCCCGATCCGCCGACACCGGTGAGGGTGAGCAGCCTGGTGTCGGCCAGCCGCTTCCGAACGTCACTGAGCTCGTCCTCTCGCCCGATAAAGCTGGTGAGCTGGGTGGGGAGGTTGTTGAGGCTCGGGTCCAGGGTCTGCAGCGGCCCGAAGTCCGAGTCCAGGCCGTGGGCGACCACCTGGAAGATGTGCTCGGGATGTCCCAGGTCTTTGAGCTGGTGTTCACCGAGGTCCCTCAGCCTGGTCCCCGGGCTCAATCGGTCCCGGATCAGCTCCTCGGTCCCGCGTGAGGTGACTATCTGACCGCCATGCGCTGCAGAGAGGATGCGGGCGCATCGGTTCAGGGCCGGCCCGTAGTAGTGGTTGCTCCGCTCATGGGCCACCCCGGTGTGGACCGCCATTCTCACCCGGATCTCACAAACCTCCGGCCAAGGAGCTCCGTTCAGGGCGCGCTGGGCACTGATGGCGGCGCCGACGGCGCCGGCGGGGTCCGAGAAGGCGGCGCTGTAGGCGTCGCCGGCAGTCGAGTGCACAAACCCTCCCGCCTCTTCGATTTCGCGCTCCAGGATCTCGTCGTGGAGAGCCAGGGCATCGCGCATGAGATCTGGATGCTGCTCCCAGAGCCGGGTGCTCCCCTCGATATCGGTGAAGAGAAAGGTCACCGTGCCCGTTGGTCGTTCTGCCATCTGACGCACACAGCAGACTACGCGCGGGGCCCACGACACTTCGAGGTGGTCTGAGGCGATTGCGGCTAATGCCGTGGAAGGTGGCCGCCGATAAGGGACTAGTCTCTTTGCGCCAGACCCTCGTCCAGGATCGGTAGGAAATCCATGGCCTCTGTGCTCATCGTCGACGACGCCGAGTTGTTTCGTCAGGCGTTGAAGGCGGCATTCTCCCAGGAGGGCTTTGAGGTCGTAGCAGTCGCCGGGGACGCCATGAGCGGAGTCGACCTCGCCCGGGAGCATCAGCCCGATCTGGCCATGCTCGACCTTCTCATGCCTGGAATGTCCGGGCTCGAAGTCGTAGACACCATCATCAAGGTGAGCCCGGCGACCAAAGTGGTCCTCCTCACTGCGAGCGAGTCGGCCGAGGACTTGCTCGCCGGGGTGAAGGCCGGAGCCGTCGGCTATATGACCAAGGACACACCGTTGCCCCGGCTGGTTGAAGCCATGCACAACGTTCTCAACGGGGGAGCGGCGATCTCGCCGGCCATGGGGGGCAAGCTCTTCTCCGCGTTGAAGGACCTCCTGCGTCATCGGAGCGCCACGCTGTCCCGACGTGCCGAGCTCACGGGGAGGGAGTTGGAGATCCTCACTCACGTCTCTCGGGGTAAGACCTCGAGGGAGATCGCCGACGACCTCTACATCTCCGAGAACACGGTGCGCAACCACGTGAGGAACGTCCTCGACAAGCTCGCCCTCAACTCACGCTTCGAAGCGGTGAACTGGGCGCAACGTGAGGGCCTGATCGACTTCCACCAGCGCTCCTAGCCCTGTCCCCCCTCCCCCCCGGCTGCGCCGGAGCCCCCGACAGCGGTGGAGAAGGGAGCAGAAGTTGGCGCCACCGCCAACTAAAATCAAGTCTCGAATGCCAATTCTGCAGAAACTTCTCCGCGCCGGAGAAGGCAAGACCCTCAGGAACTTCGAGGGCATCACGGCAGCGGTCAACGACCTCGAGCCGTCCATCGAGAAGCTCGACGACGCCGAGCTGAAGGCCAAGACCCCGGAGTTCAAGGAGCGACTCGCCAACGGCGCCGAACTCGCCGAAATCCAGGTCGAGGCGTTCGCCGTGGTCAGGGAAGCGGCCAAGCGGACCCTGGGCCAGCGCCACTACGACGTGCAGGTGATCGGCGCGGCGGCCCTCCATCACGGGATGGTGGCCGAGATGAAGACCGGTGAGGGAAAGACCCTGGTCTCGACCATGCCGGCCTATCTGAACGCCCTCACCGGCAACAGCGTGCACATGGTGACGGTCAACGACTACCTCGCCAGTCGTGACGCCGAGTGGATGGGGGCCATCTACAAGTTCCTCGGTCTCACCGTGGGCCTGATCCAGAACAACATGCCCACCGAGGAGCGCCACCCCGCTTACGCCGCCGACATCACGTACGGGACCAACAACGAGTTCGGCTTCGACTACCTGCGGGACAACATGGCGATGA
>CAZAHX010000102.1:0-7077 GCA_964485005.1 uncultured Acidimicrobiaceae bacterium
CGGATGGCACCGTGGCCCTGGTGGGCTATTCGGCCGGCGCCCACCTCGGGGCGGTGGTGGCGTTGACCGGAGCACGCTACGGGATGGATTGCCCGGTCGGCGGGAGCGGGCTCCCGACTCGCTTCGTCGGTCTGGCAGGGCCCTACGACGTGAGCCGTATCGGCATCGCCGCCGTCCCTTTCTTCGGTGGCGGCCCGCAGGCTGCCGCCGAGGCCTGGGCCGCGGGTAATCCCCAGCTCCTCACCGACGCCAACCCCGGCCTGGTCAGTCTCCTGCTCCACGGGGAGAACGACGGCATCGTCGACTTCACCCACGCCGTCGAATTCCAACGGGCACTCGCCGAGTCGGGCTCCGAGGCCCTGTTGGAGATGGTGGAAGGAGCACGTCACCGCGACCTCCATGATCCGGCCTTCGTGGGCGATCTCATCGTGACCTGGCTGGAGCGATAGTGGTCCGTCGTCTACCTGCCTCAATGGAGTCGCCGCTGAAGTGGATGGGCCCCACCTTCGCCCGCTTCGTCGAGCTGGCGAGGAGCCAGTCACATCCGAGTGATGTCCCTCGCCGGTGAGCGAGGCCCGAAAGCCGGAGCATGCCCTAGCAACTCGAGGAGTCTGAGCACCCGGCCCCGATGAGGGCGGAAAGGCTCGAGAAGCTCGAGCATCTCCTCGTCGGTGCCTCGATCCCTGCCTGTCAGGTGGTGGACGGCCAGATGCTTGAGATGGAAATCCCCCACGGGGACCTGGTCCGGGTCGCCGTGGGAGACGGCGAGGGTCTCGGCCACGGTCCAGCGGCCTACCCCGGGGAAGGACTCCAGGAGCGAGGCCGCGGCCGCCGGTGCCTGCCCGGCGAGCCCGGCGATGCGCCGGTGCTGCGAGGAGAGCCGACGCAGCAACTCTGCACGTCTCCGCTCCAAGTGAAGGCTGTGGAATCTCCAGTAGGGCGCGGCTGACATCGGCTCCGGATCGGGGGGCAGCCGCAGGCTCTCGTTGGGACCGGGAGCAGGCCCGGAGAACTCCCGGCTCAAGCCGCGCATCGCCCGAGCCGCCTGGGTCCCGGTCACCTTCTGGGCGCAGACCGCGGGCACCAGGGCGTCGAAGACCAGACCGGTGCGGCCAAAGCGAAACCCGCGATGCCGGCGATGCAGCTCGCCGACCAGTGGATGGTCGGTCGAGAAGGAGTCGGGGTCGTCACACAGGCCCGCGATCGCTCCCACCCGCTCGAGGAGCCAGCCCGCCCCCTCTCCCCAGGCCGACCCGATCAGCTCGGTCCGGGTGCGCTGGATCCGGAGCGATCCCGGGCCGTCGGGGGTGCGGGCCGCGAGCCACCATCCATCGGCGGCGAAGCGCCCATGGAGGGGTCTGAGCGTCCGTCTCAGGTCGAGCGGCGCCTCGATGGGCAGGGAAGCCGTCTCCACCGCGCCATCATGGCGCGCCCCCTGGTCCAACCGAGCCCTAGAGGCCCTTTGGATGCCAGACGGTCTTGGTCTCGGTGAAGGCGGCGATCCGGTAAGGGCTCTGTGCCGGGCCATCGGCGGAGGGGAGAATCACCCGTTTCACGTTGTGCACCGCCCCCTGCTGGATCCTGGTCGCCTGGGGCTCGGTGGCCCCCCCGGCGTCGACCGCGTTGACGTCCATGTGGTCGGCGAGCACCGGGATCAGCTCGTCCTTGTGGCCGGTGAGCACGTTGACCACGCCGGCGGGGACGTCCGAGCTGTCGAGTACTTCGGTGAAGGTGATCGCCGGCATGGGAAAGCGCTCTGAAGCCAGCAACACCGCGGTGTTCCCGGTGACCAGGACGGGGGCGAGACGGCTGACAAGTCCCTCCAACGCAGGCTCCTCGGGGGCGACCACGCCCACCACCCCGGTGGGCTCCGGAGCGGAGATGTTGAAGAATGGCCCCGCCACCGGGTTCAGGTTCCCGTAGATCTGGGCGAACTTGTCCGCCCATCCGGCGTACCAGACCAGACGGTCGACCGAGACCCCGACCTCCGACTCGGCCTTGCGCTTGGTGACCCCGGTGTCCACCAGCTGGTCCACGAAGCTGCGGGCTCGGTCCTCGAGGGTCTCCGCGATGCGATAGAGGATCTGTCCCCGGTTGTACCCGCTGCGGCCCGCCCAGCCCTCGAGGGCTCCCCGGGCCGTTCTCACCGCGTCGCGGAGGTCCTTCCGGCTGGCCCGGGAGACACGGGCGAGGACCTCGCCGTCGGCATCCCTGGCCGGATAGGACCGCCCCGACTCCGACCGGGGGAACTTCCCCCCGATGTAGAGCTTGTAGGTCTTCTTGACGGCGAGACGGCTCATCCTTCACTCCAATCCAGGTAGGCGAGGAGGCCGTGCCTTCCGCCCTCCCGGCCAAAGCCGGACTCCTTGTACCCGCCGAAGGGGGAACTGGGGTCGAACTTGTTGTAAGTGTTGGCCCAGACCACCCCGGCCTTGAGCCGGTCGGCCATCCACAGGATGCGCGAGCCCTTGGTGGTCCATACCCCGGCGGAGAGACCGTAGGGGGTGTTGTTGGCCTTCTCCACCGCCTCCTCGGGGGTGCGGAAGGTCATGATGGAGAGCACCGGGCCGAAGATCTCCTCCTGGGCGATGCGATGAGACTGCGACACCCCGGTGAAAAGCGTGGGGCGGAAGAAGAAGCCGCGATCGGGAAGGACGCAGTCGGGCTGGAACATCTCGGCCCCCTCCGACACCCCCGAGTCGACCAGCTCGTTGATCTTCTCCAGCTGGTCCCGGCTGTTGATCGCGCCGACATCGGTGTTCTTGTCCATGGGGTCCCCCACCCTCAGGGTGGAGAGACGCCGCTTCAACTTGTCGACGAACCGGTCGTGGATGCTCTCCTCGACGAGCAGGCGGCTCCCGGCGCAGCAGACGTGGCCCTGATTGAAGAAGATCCCGTTGATCACCCCTTCGATGGCCTGGTCGAGGGGCGCGTCCTCGAAGATGACATGGGCCGCCTTTCCCCCCAGCTCGAGGGTGAGCCGTTTCGACGATCCGGCCAACTCACCTTGAATCAACTTCCCCACCTGGGTGGACCCGGTGAAGGCCACCTTGTCAACGTCGGGGTGCGACACCACGAGGGCGCCGGTCTTACCCGCGCCGGTCAGCACGTTGAGCACCCCCGGGGGGAGTCCGGCCTCTTTGCTGAGCTCGGCGAAGGCCAGTGCGCTGAGGGGGGTGGTTTCCGCCGGCTTGAGGACCACGGTGTTGCCCGCGGCCAGGGCCGGAGCCACCTTCCAGGCCAGCATGAGAAGCGGAAAGTTCCACGGAATCACCTGGCCGGCGACTCCCAGAGGCTTGGGCTGGAGGCCGGGGAAGGCGTATTCCAGTTTGTCGGCCCACCCCGCGTAGTAGAAGAAGTGAGCTGCTACCAGCGGGAGATCGACGTCCCGGGATTCCTTGATCGGCTTGCCGCCGTCGAGCGTCTCCAGTACGGCCAGCTCACGAGAGCGCTCCTGGACCATGCGGGCGATCCTGAAGATGAGCTTGGCCCGCTCCTGGGGGGCCATCGAGCCCCATTCCCCCTCGAAGGCGCGCCGGGCGGCGGAGACGGCGAGATCGACGTCGGCCTCACCCGCCTCGGCCACCTTCGCCAGCCTCTCCTCGGTGGCCGGGTTGATGGTGGGGAAGTAGTCGCCCGACTCCGGCGCCCTCATCTCCCCGTCGATGAACAGCCCGTACTCGTCCCCGATCTCGACTATCTCGGTGCTCTCCCGCGACTCGGCGTAATCCCAGAGCAACGGCTCGTGGCTGGTGGCGGGGAGACGGGTCACCGACACGTCAGTCCTTGGTGAAGTAGTCGGGCGACCAGTATCTGCCGGTCTCCAGCCAGCGGATCTGCATGAGGACGTCGTTGAGCAGTGAGGAGGCCCCGATCCTGAACCGGTCGGGCGTCATCCACTCCTCGCCCAGGGTCTCGTTGAGGACGAGGAGGTACTTGATGGCGTCTTTGGAGGTGCGGATCCCTCCCGCCGGCTTCATCCCCACCGGAATGCCGGTGGACTCGTGGAAGTCCCGGATCGCCTCGAACATCACCAGGGCCACGGGGAGGGTTGCCGCGGGCTGGATCTTCCCGGTGGAGGTCTTGATGAAGTCGGCGCCCGCCGCCATGGCGAGCATCGAGGCGCGTCTCACGTTGTCCAGGGTGCCCAGCTCGCCCGTCTCGAGGATCACCTTTAGATGGGCCTCCCCGGAGGCCTCCTTGACCTGTCGGATCTCGTCGAACACCTTGAAGTACTCCCCGCTGAGAAAGGCTCCCCGGTCGATCACCATGTCGACCTCGTCGGCGCCCGCCTCCACCACCTGCTCGGTCTCCCTCACCTTCAGAGCGGTCGGCGCCTGACCGGAGGGAAAGTAGGTCGTGACGGAGGCGACTTTGACGCTGGTCCCGGTGGTGGCCTGAACGGCGTACTCGATCAGGCTCGGGTAGACGACGATGGCCGCCACCGAGGGGATCGACGGGTCGGTGGGGTCGGGGCGCACCGCCTTGGCCGAGAGCTGTATCACCTTGCCCGGGGTGTCCTGGCCCTCGAGAGTGGTGAGGTCGATCATGCGCACGATGAGATCGAGCGCGGCGCGCTTGGACTCTCTCTTGATCGACCTCGTGGACAAGGCCGCCACCCGCTCCTCCACACCGACCTGGTCGACCGAGGGCACCCCGCGCAGAAAGGTGCGGAGGGTCGGGGTCGTGACCCGGTCGGGCAGGACGGAGCGGTGCGAGGCGAGAGTCATCCCCGTCAATGGTACGCCCTCTGCGATCAGGCGCTGCTCGTGTCGAGTAACCGGTACTCCAGCGTCTGGTCGATGGTCATTTCCATGGTGAACGCCACCATGTCACCGGTGGTCTCGTCGGGGAAGTTGATGTCGAAGCTCATTTCCGTGGTGCCCGCCGTCTCGGAGCGAAGGGCATTTCCGGCCCTGGGGTCGAACCAGGTGGTGGTCAGATGTGACGAGGGCTGAACCGTCATGAGAAACCGCAGTTGTTTCATCATCGATTCCAACTCGGCACGCTCATTGGGGGTTGCGTCCTCGGGCAAGAAGCTTTGGAAGAAGCCAATCATCATCTCACCGAGGTCGAGCTCGATGGCCAAGGTGGCCGAGGTGGTCTCGATCACGAAGACCTCCACTCCGTCCACGGTCTCGGTCCCGGTCACCATGCTCTCCACGGTGGTGGTGAAGGTCTCGCCCCCGAACGGCATCGGGTTCTCCAGGGTCTCCGACCAGCTGTCGCCGACGGTCACGGCCCGATCGGGCAGCGCCGGCCCCGACAGAGCGCCCGGATCCATCCCTGGGGCAGCCGCGCCTCCCATTCCGCCCAACGCCCCCATGTCCCCGCCCAGACCGCCGAGGGGACCCCGCGAGTCATGGGTGGTGGACAGGATCTTCCCTTTCTCGTCGACGGTGACGGTGGTCCTCACCGCGTCCATCTCGGCCATCTCGGGGATCTCCCCCGAGTCCACAGGCTCGCCGTCGACGGTGCCGGTCACGGCGAGGTCGGTGAAATCACCGACGATGGTGATGTCGAAGGTCCCCGGCTCGGCGCCCTCCTCGACGCTGTGTGTGAAGGTGGTGACCCCGGTGAGGTCGAGATCGGCATTGCCCGGCATCTCATCGCCTCCCATCGCGGACGGGTCCCCCGACGTAGTCATCATGATGTTCTGCCGTAACTCGAGCTGGTAACGAGTCTCGGTTCCCGGCTCGAACTGGTAGCTGAGAAGCACCGCCTCGGGTGTCGCCTCGGTGCTGGGCGGAGCCGTGGTGTCCGCCGACTCCTCACCGCAAGCAGCGACGACGAAGACCAGGACGAGGAGGAGGGAAAGGGGGCGGCGCATGGGCTCAGGTTATCGGAGGGCTGGTGTTGTTCCTGGAGCGCCGGTTACCGTGCCGGGTCGATTGAATCCCTGGACTCCCTTGATCGCAGCCACCCTGGGCTGGGCCTCATCGGCGGTGATGACCCGCGCCGTCATCGTCAACGGTGTCGGCACCTTCACCCTGGTCCCCCTGCGGATGAGCTTCGCCCTGGTGTCGTTGCTGGCGATCGTGGCCCTGTCAAGGAAGTTCTGGACGACGAGCAGGGCCGCCTGGGGCCGCGGCCTGGTGCTGGGAGTGGTGGCGATGGCGCTCCCCATGCTGCTCCTCACGCTGGCGCTGGAGGATCTCCCGGTGAGTCTGGGCGGTCTCCTCATCGCCCTGATCCCCATCGCCACTATCGCCGCCGCCCACTTCATGCTCGAAGACGAGCGGTTCAGCCCCAAGTCGCTTCCGGGCCTGCTCCTCGCCCTGGCCGGCTCGGCGGTCCTGGTCGGAATAGGCGGCGAGTCGATCGCCGGGGTGGACAACCTGTGGCGTGGCGTGGCTTACAGTCTCGCTGGCGTGGTTCTCGCCGGTATCGGTGGCGCCCTGAGCCGGCGGTTCGCCCTCCAAGTCCCGGCGGAAGACCTGGTGCTCCCCCAGTTCACCGTGAACACCGTCCTCCTGCTCAGCGTGGTGCCCCTGATCACCGAGATCGACCTCGCCGGCATCGGCAGCGACTCGTGGCTCCTCATCGCGGCCATCGGGGCCGTCGGCACCACGGTCCCCTTCGCCTCGTTTCTCATCGCCGCCGGGATCAATCCCGCCTACCGGCTGGGTCTCACCGGGTACACCGTGCCCGTGGTCGCGGTGACCCTCGCGGTGATCTTCCTGGGCGAGCGTCTCACCCTTCCCGTGGTCAGCGGTGCGGTGCTCATCCTCGCCGGAGTCGTCATCGCCGAGCGCAGCACCGACCACATCCCGTCCCCGGGAGTGTTCGAGTCGCGCTGAATCCGCGAACCTGACGTATCTCGGCCCGTAATTGGGCCATGGAACCTGAGGTTCGCATTTACCCTCGCCCCATGAGCAAGAGGATCCTGGTCGCGGTGGGATGGCCCTATGCGTCGGGGTCGCGTCACCTCGGGCACGTCGCCGGTGCGTATCTCCCCGCCGACATCTTCGCTCGCTATCACCGCCTCGCCGGCAACGAGGTGCTCATGGTCTCGGGGAGCGATGCCCACGGCACTCCGATCACGGTGCGCGCCGACCAGGAGAGAGTGGCCCCCGA
>CAZAHX010000103.1:0-6990 GCA_964485005.1 uncultured Acidimicrobiaceae bacterium
CCTCGATCACGGCGTCCGTGTGCGCCGGTGATCCCTGGATGTGGGACCAGTCGAGCAGTGTGGTGATCCCGGCGTCGATTGCTCCCAACGCCGAGATTAGGTTCCCCATGTAGGCGTCCTCGGGCCGGAAGGCAGGAGCCAGCTTGTGCAGCACGAAGGAGATGTAACTGGTCCTCCCCTCCAGGGGCACATCGGTTCCGATGTTCCTCAGCAACCCCTCCCAGATGTGGCGGTGGGTGTCGACGAACCCGGGCAGGACGATCATCCCGGAGGCGTCGACGACCTCGGCACCCTCGCCGCCCGCGAGGCTGGGCCCCACTTCGACGATGGTGTCACCATCGATCAGCACATCCCCCGGCGAGAGGTCGCCGATGCTGGGATCCATGCTGAGCACCATGCCTCCCTTGATCAGCTTCCTCCCCGAGGGAGAGACCTTGAAGTCGTTTCCCTCCGGATAGAAGGTCGGTACCTGCGCACCCTCGGCGACCCGGCTTCCCAACACCAGGCGCCTCGCCTTTCGGAAGTTGCGCTTCACCAGCTCCTTGAGATCCCCCATCTGGAAGAGGATGATCCCGATCAGAACCAGGGTTCCGATGATCATCGAGCCGTCAGTGGGCGTCAGTCCGAGGAAGGGCAGGACGGTGATGATCAGGGCGAGCAGGATGGCTGCCACGGTGCTGCCGAGGAATGTGGCTCGCCCGCCTGCAAGCGAGGCCCCGCCCAGCACGGCGGCGGTGATGCTGTTGAGGGCGAACGCCGAGCCGATCTGGGCGTTGCCGACCGGCGATCGCGCCATTACGAGCAGCGAGGCGACCGCAGCGAGGAGGCTGGCGATGAGGAGCGCCCGGACCCGCACCCAGTTGGTCCTGATCCCACCTCGCTTGGCCGACCTCTCGTCGTAGCCAACGGCTCGCACGGCAAGACCGGATCCTGACGCCTGCAGCCAGAGATCGAGGACGGCCGCGCCAAGGATGATGACGATGAATGCAATCGGCATCGGCCCCCAACTCGCGGTTAGGAAACTCGCGAGATCTGCGCTGATCACACCCTGGGTAGTCGGGCGTAAGGTCAGGGATATTCCGTCGAGGATGCTCAGAGTTGCCAGCGTGGCGATGATCGAGGGGATCTTGACGCCCATGATCAGGCCCGCGTTGACCAGCCCGAGCAACAGGCCGCAGCCCAGCACGGCGCCGGTCCCGATCAGGATCTGGGACAGGCTCGCTTCGGCGCCGATGAGAAACGAGGCGACGACGACGCCGAAGCTGATCATCGCCCCGACTGAGAGGTCGAGATAACCCATGAGAATCGCGTGAGTCTGGGCAATCGCGGCCACTGCCAGTGGCATGGCGAGGAGAGAGATATTGAAGATGTTCGACTCGTTCAAGAAGCCCTCGAATCGGGTCGTCGTGAACCAGAGCAGCGCTCCGATGAGCAGGACCTGCAGGGTGACCGGCATCCATAGACGAAACTTGATGACCTTGCGCCACTTGTTCTTGTCGCGGGCGTTGCGCAGCACCTTCCGCACGATCTGACGTGCCGTGTCCACCCTGGTGGTCGCGGTCATCTCGGTCACGGTGCGCCTTGCTTGGTGGGGGCCTTGGGCATTGCCACACCGAGTGGTGACCTGGCCGCCTTGGAGAGACCGGGGCCCCGGACAATGGCCTCGACGATCCGGACCTCGTCCAGCTCGTCACCCGGTATCTCCTCGACGATGGTGCCTCTCGACATGACGAGCACGCGATCACAGAGCCCGGACAGCTCGATGGGGTCGCTCGACTTCACGAGGATTCCCGCTCCCGCATCGCTCCGTGTCCGCAGCGCCTTGTATATGTCGAGACGAGAGCCCACGTCGACACCTTGGGTTGGCTCGTACGCCAGGATGACCGAAGGCTCCTCGAGAAACGATCGGGATACGGACACCTTCTGTTGATTTCCACCCGACAGGAACTCGACCGGCTGTACGAGGGAAGGAGTCCGAATCTCGAGTTGTTCGACAAGACCTTTGACCGCTTTGCGCTCCCCCCGCCTCCTCAGGAAACCCGCCAAGCTGAACTTTTCGATCGACTGGATGGTCGAGTTGACCGTGACACCTAAGACACCCATGAGGGCTTCGTGCTTGCGGTCACCGGGCAGCAGCATCATGCCCGCTCCGACTGCCTCGTGAGTGGAGATGAGATTGAGCTCCTTTCCGTCACAGGCGACGACCCCGGCTCTCGGTGGGGTTCGCCCGGAGAGGGTGTCAAAGAGCTGTGGCTGCCCGTTGCCCTCCGCCCCGGCGATCCCGACGATCTCCCCGCTCTCGACTGTGAAGCTCACCGGTCCGAATGATTGACCCTGCAGTCCATCGACGACGAGAACCTCGCGGGTTTCACCGAAGCTCGGCTTGGCTGACGGGAACGCGGCCTCGAAGGGACGGCCCACGATCAGCTCGACGAGATCGGACTCCGTCGTCTTCCTGGCGTCGAAGGTCCCCTGGTACTGCCCGTCGCGGAGCACGCTGACGCGGTCGGCCACCTCGAGGACCTCAGGGAGACGATGACTGACATAAACCACCCCCATGCCACGCTCTCTGCAGCCCAGAACCGTGCGGTGGAGTGCCTCGACCTCATCGGGGCCGAGTGCGGTTGTCGGCTCATCGAGCAGCAACACCTTGGGACCGGTGATCAGCGCCTTTGCCACCTCGAACAGCTGGCGTTCGGCCAGAGTGAGAAACGCTGCAGGCGCGTCGGGGAACAGCTCCAAGTCGAGATCGAAATCGGCGAGCAGCCTGCGAGCCCATTTCTTCCGTTTCCAATATGGCGGCCGTTTCTCTGGAGGGGCGGCGAAGTAGAAGTTGTTCTTGACCGGCTCGGGCCCGACCGCGGAGCCGTCCTGGTAGGCCATGGCCAGGCCCAGCTTCCGGGCGAGTGCCGGAGAGTCTCGCCGTAAGGGCTTGCCCCCGATCCGGACATTGCCGAGATCGGGGTCGACAAACCCTGATGCGATTCCGAGGAGAGTCGACTTGCCCGACCCGTTCTCACCGACGAGGGCATGTACCTCACCGGCTCGGCAGTCGAAGCTGACATTGGTCAGCGCCCGCACCGCCCCGAACTGACGGGATACCCCCTCCAGTTCGAGAACGAGATCCGGTGTCATCGACTCTCCTACGGAACCGCCTCCAATCATCCGCCGCCGAACATCATGGCGAGGATCTCATCCGGCACGAGCGAAGTGCCCGAGACGACCGGGTTCGGCCGATTTGGATCGCAGTCGTCTGCCGTCACCGGTCGCATCACGTGGGGAACCACGATCTCACCGGGCACGTCGGCGCCTTGGAGCGCCAGCATCGCAGCCGTGACGCTGATTCGAGACTGGAAGTTGCCTCCTGCCGAGAACCAGATGTTGTACGTCGGCTCGTCGCGGTTGGCCCAGTCACAGAACAAGCTCTGCTCATCGGTGCGCAAGGCCACGGTCAGGTTCTCCACCGGAATGCCCAGGTCCTCATACGCCGTCAGGCCGGCGAGGAGACCGTCGGCGTACTCGTAGGCATAGCCTCGAATCTCGGGATCCTGGGTCAGCATCCCGCGGAACACATCGGGGATGATCGGGTTGAACCAGAAGGTGTCTCCAGTGGTGCTGTTCTCGTTAGCCGGCGGGTTGACCAGCTCGAGATCATCCGAAAGCGCACTGATCGTGCACTGCTGCCAGCCCAGCGAGAGGGCGTTGCCCGGCGTGCCGCCAAGCAGAGCCACATCGCCGCTGCCGACACCGGTGTTCAGGATCTCGGCGAAGCTGTTGCCCAGCTCGCACAGGTTCTCCCCGACCACCGCGGTGTAGTCCTCACCCGGGGTGAGAGCGCCTTCCTGTCCGGGCAGGCCGACGTAACCCGCGGAGAACGGGAGGTAGGGGATCCCCGCAGCCTCGGCTTCCATGACCTCCTCGGCAAGGAGTGCACCGATGTCGGGATAACCGACGATGAAGTCGACCCCGCTTTGGGTCAAGAACCGGAACTGGTTCTCATGGACCGTGGGGTCCTCGTCGAAGTTGGCCGCGGTCGAGACGATCCTTCCGATCTCGGGATAGGTGAGCGCCTGAAGTACTGCCTCCATGTGGCTCACCGAACGCCAGACGTTCACATCGTTTCCGCCACCGTCGGCATAACCCATCACCAGGTCGCCACCGCTCCCGGTGTCGCACTCCTGCTGGGACCAGCACTCGATCGCCTTGTCAACATCGATCCCGACAGCGTCGAGGTCTTGATAGGCGCGGGCGACCGAGGCCAGGATGATGTTCCAGCTTGCCTCATCCGATGGCTGGACCGGCCCGAGCGCCTTCTCGATCAACGCCGGATCGGCGGCGGTCGGATCTTCGCCAAACTCGGCGAGGGGGTTTTCGTCCGCCCCGCCTTCGGTAGTGGCCGTATCGTCGGCCGCCTCGGTGGTCGCCGTATCGTCGGGCGCCTCGGTGGTCGCCGGCTCGGCGGGGGCTTCTGTGGTCGTGGTGTCCACCACCTCATCGCCGGCGCATGCGGCCGCCACCATCGCCAGGACGGCAATCAAGCCGATGATGTTTTTCAGTCTCATTTCCTCCTCCATTTGGGCAGGTCAGCCCTAGTCGTCTGTCTCATTGAGCCTGCTCGACTCGTCGTCGAATCTCTCCTTTCCTGGTTTCAAGTCGGTTGAGCTCCTGTCATTTGCCTATCCGGGGTGCGTGACCTTCGTCGTTCGCGGAGCACTTGCTCGACGCCCTTGATGATCCGATCTCCCGAAACCAGCATTCCTCCGATAATCACCAGGCCGAACACCACGAATTGCCAGGACGTGGCAAGACCCATGGTGCGCATGACCTGGTTGAGCCCGGTGAGGAAGATCGCGGCGGTGAAGGTAGAAGCCGAGCTGGCCAGGCCCCCGGTCAAGGAAGCGCCACCAATGACGACCGCCGCGATAGGACCGAGAAGGTATTGGTTGTTGACCGCGACGCCCGGGGTACGCAGGAGCCCGGACAACGCCAACCCGGCGATGGCATAGAACAGGGCAGCCACCACATAGACCAGGATCTGGTTCAGGTTGACCCTGACGCCAACCACTTGAGATGCCACCGGGTTGGCCCCCACCACCTGAAATCTCCGCCCCATCGTGGTGTATCTGAAGCCGAGGATGAGAGCGATCGTCAGGATTGCTCCGGCCCAGAAGACCAAGCTGACTCCGAACACTCGGGTTGTCGTCCAAGCGGTCCAACCGGCCGGCACCTGGGTCTGGACCGGGAAGGTCCGCCCGTAGCGATTGATTATACCGATGACCACTTGGCCCACGGCCAGAGTGACGATGAGTGCGTTCAGCTCCAGGCCCCCGATGAGAATCCCGTTGACCAGTCCGATGATGGCGGCGACGCCGAGCGCGGTGAGGATGGCGACGCCGATGCGGTCGTCAGCTTGTTGTCCGACACCGGTCATGATGACCATTGCCAGTGTCAGCGTGGCCGGGGTGCTGAGGTCGATGCCACCGGTCATGATCACCAGCATTTGGCCGAGGGCTGCGATCCCGAGAATGGCCCCAAATGGAGCGATCGCGCTGAGGGCAACACTGCTGAGAGCAGCCGGCGCCCAGATCGAGGCGACGACCACGAGCAGGGCCAGCGCGATATAGACGGGCATGTAGCGGGAGGCAACTACGAAGCGCGTGAGCACTGACGAAGGTGTACGGGTGGCAGTCAACTGATATCTCCGGACGGAACCATGAGCCCGGCGGATTCGGCAACACGCCGCTGCGCTGCGACAGCGGCGTCATGAGCACGGGCCGAGTCGGCGGTCAACTCGCCGTCGCGGACGATCGCCTCGCCGCCCACGACAACCCAGGCGATATTCGAGCTGTCCATCCCCCAAACGACGGCGCCGATCGGATCGTTGACCGGGTGGATGTTGGGACGGTCGGTCCGAAGCACCAGGATGTCCCCGGCTTTCCCCGGCTCCACGGAACCGGTCACTTCTCCCAGGCCGACGGCGCGGGCACCATCGATGGTGGCGTAGCGGATCACATCCCGGGTCGTCAGGAGAGTAGGGATTCCCGCCTTTCCGGCGAGCTTTAGATCGAAGAGCGTGGCGTGCTGGACGGAGTTGGTGGCGCGCATCGCTGCGAAGATGTCTCCTGGGGCCAGCGCCTCCTGATCGACCCCCAGGCCGGGGCGTATGCCACGATCGATCAAACCCTGGATCGGCGGGGCGCCAAGGCCAATCGCCATCTCGCTCGCCGGTGCGACAGCAACGCGGGCCCCCGAATCGGCTATCGCATCCAGATCCGACGCGTCGAGCAGCGAGCAATGGACCAGGGTCACGTCAGCACCCAGTAGGCCCGTGCTGGCGAGATCGGCGAGTACTCCGGCATTGGCCGGGTCTGTGCCGGCATGGGCATGGATCCTGAGACCGCTCTGGCGAGCAGCCGTCCAATCGGCTCGAAAGCGCTCGAGATCGCGGTCTGGTTCCCTCGATCCGAAAGCGAGTGTCGTTCGGGCGGCGTCGACCGTCATGCTTGTCAAGCGCTGACTGACGCCCACTGAGTTCACAGACCACTCGGGCTCGGCAAGAGCGAACACGGTGCGTACCCCCGAATCGGCGTGGGCCTCGAGAGCCGCCTCGACATTGCCGGCCCCGGGGGGGATGTCGGCCCAGTCGACGACAGTGGTGATTCCGGCCTCGGCAGCCCCGAGCAGACCGATCAGTGTCGCCCAGTACACATCCTCGGGCTGGTAATGCGGCCCGTAAACCGATGGCGAGGAGGGAGAGGGTGTGGACTCGCCGAAATTGCGAAAGAGAGACTTCCAGAGGTGACGGTGGGTGTCGACGAAGCCGGGCATGACGATGCTGTCGCCGGCGTCGACGACCTGGGCGCCCCGGGCGCGGAGCCCGGGCCCGACCTCGGCGACGCGGCCTTCCTCGATGAGGACGTCGGCTTTGGTGTAGTTGGGAGTCTTGGCTCCGAGTGTCAGCACACAGCCTCCCTTGAGGAGAGTCCGCGA
>CAZAHX010000104.1:0-6969 GCA_964485005.1 uncultured Acidimicrobiaceae bacterium
TCCCCGAGGAACTCGGCCACCCAGGGGTCGGCAGGCTTCGAGTAGAGATCGGCAGGCGTATCGACCTGGACGACCCTCCCCCGATACATCACCGCCACCAGGTCGGAGGTGGCGAGCGCCTCTTCCTGGTCGTGAGTCACCAGGACCGCCGTAGTCCTCGCCTCGGTGAGGATCACCCGCATCTCGCGGCGGACCCGGTCTCTCAGCGCGGCGTCCAGGTTGGAGAAGGGCTCGTCGAGGAGGATGACGTCGGGGGAAGGCGCCATGGCACGGGCCAGCGCGACCCGCTGCTGCTGGCCGCCGGATAGCTCGGCCGGCAGCCTGCCGGCGAGAGCGCTCAACCCGACGAGCTCGAGCACCTCGTCCACCCTGGCGGGGTCGGGATGCCGCCCCAGGCCGTAGCCGACGTTCCCGGCCACCGTCATGTGCGGGAACAGGGCGTAGTCCTGGAAGACCATGCCGACATTGCGCTGCTCGGGGGGCACGAAGATGCCCGGTCCGAGGACCTCACGCCCTTTGATGTGGACCGTCCCACTGGCCCCCTCGAATCCGGCGATTACCCGCAATGCCGTCGTCTTGCCGCACCCGGAGGGGCCGAGCAGGGTCATCAGCCCCCCCTCCCAGACGTCCAGGTTGAATTGATCGAGCGCCACCACGTCGCCGTAGGTCTTGGTGAGGCCGCGGGCCCGGATGGTGAGTTGGTCAGTCGCTGAGGTCACGGTAGGTCAGCGCCAAGAGTGGCATGACGGAGACCACCAGCAGCGCCAGGGAGGCGAGGCTAGCCGTGGTGAGAAAGCCCTCCCCGGTCGCGCTCCAGATCCTCACCGCGAGGGTCTCGAAGCCATTGGGCCGGAGCAGCAGCGTGGCGGGGAGCTCCTTCATCACCGAGAGGAAGACCAAGGTGGCCCCGGCGATGAGCCCAGGGGCGGCCAGAGGCACCGTGACCCGGACAAGAGTGCGCAGGGCGCCCTGGCCGAGACTGCGCGAGGCGTCCTCGAGGACGGGACTGGTCCGGCGCAGAGAGTCCTGGACCGCCGACATGGGCTGGGCCAGGAAGATCGCCACATAGGTGATGATGAGCAGGGGGACCGTCTGGTAGAGGGGCCGCGCCAACTCGAGGGCCAAGATGACCACGGCGACCCCAACCGTGATGTGAGGCAGGGAGTACACCGCCCACACCGCGGTCTCGGCCTCCCCCGACAACCTGCCCCGCCGCCAGGTGGTGATCATCGCCACCGGGAGCGAGGCTGCTGCCGCGACCAATGCGGCCGCCAGCGCCACTCCCACCGACCGCAGCGTCTCGTCCCAGACGATCCCGGGGGTCTGCCCCGCCCCCAGCCCCCTGGCCAGCCAGAAGACGAGAACGGCGACCGGCAGCACCAGTGAGACCAGCGCGTTTCCGGCGAGGAGCGCGGTCCCTGTCGTCCTCGCCCCTCTCCCCAGCTCGACGATGCGCCGGGGCCTGGCGAGGTGAGTCCGGTGATAGGCGGCTCGAGTCCTGGTCCTCCGCTCCGCGAACAGGATGAGCAGCGCGATGACCATGAGGAGGAGGGACAGTGCCGCAGCCGGCCGTCTGTCGATTTGACCCGCATACAGGGTGTAGATGGCGCGGGTGAAGGTGTCGAAGCGGAGCAGGGAGACCGCCCCGAAGTCGCTCACCGTGTAGAGCCCGATGAGGAGTCCTGCCGAGATCAGCGCCGGCCGGAGCTGGGGCAGGGTCACGGTGAAGAACACCTTGGTCTGGCCGGCGCCCAGCCCCCGGGCGGCCTCCTCGGTGGCGGGGTCGATGGAGCGCAGGGCGGGGATCGCGATGAGATGCGCCATGGGGGCGAGGAAGACGGACAGGGCCAGCCAGGCGCCCCAGAACCCGTAGGGCGTGGGCACTTCGACACCGAGCCAGTCGGATATGAGCCCGCCCGGGCCGGCGGCGCCGATGATGACCAGGGCGGCCACATAGGACGGGATCACCAGGGGCAGCGCCGCGGCGATCTGCCAGAACCGTCGGAGTGGGATGTTGGCGCGGGTGGTCAGCCAGGCGGTGGCCACTCCGAGAGACAGGGAGGTGGCCGTCACCGCCGCGGTCAGCGCGAGCGTGCCGACGAGGAGCTCTCCGAGACGCCACATCGGGACCACGGAGCCGACCCCGGAGCCGATCACCCGGGCTGCCAGCACCAGCGGGGGGAGGAGACCCGGTGCCAGGACCAGGGCGGCGACGACCCACCAGCCCGGCCCGGTGCGGTAGCTGCGCTGCGATGCCTTGAGGCGGGCGGTCGGCTCGGGGAAGGGTCCGACCGCCAAGGCTCAGACCAATCCGGCCTCGGTCACCAGTCTCGTGGCGTCGTCGAGCAGATCGGCGAGACCGGAGAGATCGATGTCGGGAGAGGGGATCTCGCCGAGGTCGGGTAGCCCTGCTGCCGGGGACACTCCCTCGACCAGGGGGAACTCAAAGGTCTCGGTGGCGAAGTACTCCTGGGCCTCCGCTGAGAGCAGGAACTCGACGAACTGTCTGGCGGCGTCGGGCGCGTCGGTCCCCTCGAGGATGCCAACTCCGGCCGGCATCACCAACGACCCGACGTCCCCGGCTGGGATGAACCAGTTCTCGGCCTCATCACCGGCTCCTTCCGCCCGAAGACGGTGGACGTAGTAGTGGTTGACTAGCCCGCCTTGGATCTCGCCGGCGTCGGCCGCGGCGACGATCGGGGAGTTGCCCGGATAGTCGGTGGGGTCGTTCTCTGCGAGCGCGGTCAGCCAACTCAGGGTGGCCTCCTCACCACGCTCGGAGATCATGGCGGCCACGAAGGCCAGGAACGACCCGTTGGTGGGGGCAACACCCAATTGACCGGCCCAACGGGAATCGACCACTTCGTCGATGGTCTGCGGCAGCTCGATCTCGGTTCCCGTGTTGTAGATGAACGTGCGGACCCGACCAGAGGTGCCCACCCAGCGACTGTCGCGATCCGCGAACTTGGGGTCCACCTGATCGGTGATCTCGGCGGGTAGTGGAGTGAGCATCCCGGACACCGAGCCCAGAGAAGCTGGGTCCTGGGCATAGAAGACATCGGCATCGGTGTCCTCCCCCTCCTCGAGCAGGGTGGCGGCCAGCTCGGGGGAGTCACCGTATCGGACCTCCACCTCGATGCCGGTCTGCTCCCGGAAGTCGTCGATGAGAGGCTCGACCAGCTCCTCGCCGCGGCCCGAGTAGACGATGAGTCGGTCCTCGGCGTCACCGCCGTCGGCACAGGCGCCGAGGACGAGGAGAAGGGTGGCGACGGCGAAAACGTGAAGTGGCCTCACTGAGCCTCCTAGCTCTGATCGAATGGCACTGAACGGTGCGGGAAGATATTTCCACTATGGCGATAGTGCAAATTATTCCGGGGGACCTTCTCCGCCGCCCCACGATGGCAAAGCACTCATGGGCCTGGTGGTGCCCGGCCCGCGGGAGATTCCCCACAGCCCCAGACCCAATGCCAGGGCCATCACCACCACTCCCTCGAGGAAGAGGAGATTGGCGCTCGGCACGCAACGCCGCCCCTGCCAGGCCGGCCGGACCTCGTCCTCCGCGTCTCCGAGGACGATGCCCCAGGGGGCGGGACACACCACGGCCGCCCGTTCCAGCCCACCATCTTCGGTGGGTGTCCACGAGCTGAGCTCGACTCGGAAGGGGGTGAAGACCAGCGAGTAGGTGAGGGCTACTCCCAACGCCAGAACCACCACTCCCGATGTGCGATACACGAGATGCGGCATTGTATCGGTGCCGCCGCCCTCTACTCTGCGCCGATGCCCCAGGTGACGGTGCAGTTTCTCAAGAACCCCGACATCCTCCACTGGGGGTTCGACGCGGTCTGGCTCGGCGAAGACGAACACGGCCGGTGGATGGCCCTGCCCAAGGGGAGCAGACGGTGGAAAGGGGAGGAGGAGGTCCGGCCCGCCGCCGGGAATGCGGTGTTGTGTGCACCACATGATGCGTGGTGGCACCTCCACTACAACGGGTCGGCCAGCCAGTTCTCCCACTTCGTCGACATCGTCACCCCGCCCCGCTGGGTGTCACCCGGTCGCTACGAGATGATCGACCTGGACTTGGACGTGATCCGCCGCCAAGACGGCACGGTCACCGTCGATGACGAGGACGAGTTCGAGGTTCACCAGGTGAAGTACGGGTACAGCGAGGAGATGATCGAGCGGGCCCGGGCGGAGACGGAATGGGTGGTGTCGGCATTGGCCGCCGGCGCCGAGCCCTTCTTCGAGGTGGCCGACTCCTGGCTGCTGCAGGTCTGACCAGGCAGGTCGCCTCGTGCTAAGGCTCCAGGAGGCGCTGAGCGCAACCCGGTGCAATTGAAGCGTCGTTAGCCTCGACGACGAGCGACCATCGGCGGACCATGGCTCGGAACAAGACCAGGAAGGGGCACAGTCTCCTCACCGAGGACGACCTCTACTTGTGGAACGAGGGCACCCACTACCGGCTCTACGACAAGCTCGGCGCCCACGTCGGGCCGGAAGGAACCCACTTCGCGGTATGGGCGCCCGGCGCTGACCGGGTCTCGGTTATCGGCGACTGGAACGGCTGGGACCCTGACACCCATCGGCTGAGGCCCCGGGGGGTGTCCGGGATCTGGGAGGGGTTCATCCCCGAGGCGGGTCACTCCCAGTCCTACAAGTACCGGATCACCAACGACGGGTTCGTCGCCGATAAAGCCGATCCCGTCGGGTTCCACCTCGAGACGCCTCCTCGAACCGCGTCGAAGATCTGGGATCTCGCCTACGAGTGGGATGACGACGAGTGGATGAGCTCCCGCGCCGAGCGCAATGCCCTCGACGCACCGGTGAGCGTCTACGAGATGCATCTCGGCTCCTGGCGCCGCGGGGAGGACCGGAGGCATCTCACCTATCTGGAGCTGGCCGAACAGCTCCCCGGGTATCTGAGCGGCCTCGGCTTTACCCATGTCGAGCTGCTGCCGGTGATGGAGCACCCCTTCTACGGCTCCTGGGGGTATCAGACCACCGGGTACTTCGCCCCTACCAGCCGGTTCGGTACCCCTCAGGACTTCATGGCCCTGGTCGATGCCCTCCACAGGGCGGGGATCGGGGTGATCCTCGACTGGGTGCCCTCGCACTTCCCCGACGACCCTCACGGCCTCGCCCGCTTCGACGGGACCCACCTCTACGAGCACGCCGATCCCCGCCAGGGCTTCCATCCCGATTGGAAGACGTTTGTCTTCAACTACGGGAGGAGGGAAGTCCCCTCGTTCCTGATCAGCTCGGCCCGGTTCTGGATGGACAAGTATCACGCCGACGGTCTCCGGGTCGACGCCGTCGCCTCGATGCTCTACCTCGATTACTCCCGCAAGGAGGGGGAGTGGATCCCCAACCAGTACGGCGGTCGGGAGAACCTGGAGGCGATCTCCTTTCTGAGACGGCTGAATGAGACCGTGTACCTCGACTTCCCCGGGGTGCAGACCTACGCCGAGGAGTCGACCGCCTGGCCCATGGTTTCCAGACCCACCTTCCTCGGCGGTCTCGGCTTCGGCTTCAAGTGGGACATGGGTTGGATGCACGACACCCTGCAGTACATGGCGCGGGAGCCGGTCCACCGCCGTCATCACCATCACGAGCTCACCTTCCGGGCCGTCTATGCCTTCAGCGAGAACTTCATCCTCTCCCTGTCCCATGACGAGGTGGTCTACGGGAAGAGATCGCTCCTGGAGAAGATGCCCGGGGATGACTGGCAGAAGTTCGCCAACCTCCGGCTCCTCCTCTCCTACATGTACGCCCAGCCGGGCAAGAAGCTGCTCTTCATGGGTGGCGAGATCGCCCAGAGGGCGGAGTGGTCCCACGAGGGCCAGCTCGACTGGCACCTCCTCGAGCACCAGTCCCATGAGGGGATCTCACGGCTGGTAGGTGATCTCAACCGCGTCTACCGGGAGGAACCGGCTCTCCACGAGCTCGACTCTGAGGGATCCGGGTTCGAGTGGGCGGTCCCCAACGACTCCGCCAACAGCGTCATCGCCTACTTCCGCCGATCGACCGGGGGGCAGACGGTGCTCGTCGTCCACAACATGACCCCGGTACCCCGTCACGGGTACCGGATCGGGGTGCCGACCCCGGGGCGATGGGTGGAGATCCTCAACACCGACGCGCCCATCTACGGCGGATCGGGGCAGGGCAACCTCGGTGGCGTCGACACCGGCCCGTTGGCGGTCCCCCATCATGGTCGTCCTCACTCCGTGGACCTCACGCTGGGACCGTTGGCCACCGTTTTCCTCAAGCAGATGGACGTACCGGGCTCAGACGAGGAGGAGTGAAGCCCCACCAAAGGTGGCGGCCAACCACCAATAACGGTCGGTGCCCGCCTAAGTTGAACTGGTCTTGGACGGTCAGAGCCACATCTGCATCCACGGCCACTTCTACCAGCCGCCCCGGGAGAACCCTTTCACGGGCGAAGTGCCGCCGCAGCCCTCCGCCGCGCCCTATGACAACTGGAACGAGCGGATCACCGAGGAGTGCTACCGGGCCAACGCGGCCGCTCCCATCCTCGGAGAGGACGGCGAGCCCCGCGCCCATCTCAACAACTACGCCTGGATCTCCTTCGACTTCGGCCCCACCCTCCTCTCCTGGCTGGAGTCGGAGGCATCAGACGTCTATCGGGCGATCGTCGACGCCGATCGGATGTCTGCCGAGCGCTTCGGCGGCCACGGCTCGGCGATTGCCCATGCCTACAACCACACCATCCTTCCCCTCTCCAACCCGAGGGACAAGAGGACCCAGATCAAGTGGGGCATCGCCGACTTCGAGCATCGTTTCGGGCGGAAGCCCGAAGGGATGTGGTTGCCGGAGACCGCGGTCGATCTCGAGTCGCTGCGATTCCTCGCCGCAGAGGGGATTTCCTTCACCATTCTCTCCCCCTATCAGGCGGCGACGGTGCGAGACGCCGATGGTGAGTGGACCGATGTGTTCGGCGGCACCATCGACACC
>CAZAHX010000105.1:0-6889 GCA_964485005.1 uncultured Acidimicrobiaceae bacterium
AGAGCGTCTGACTACGGATCAGGAGGTTGGGGGTTCGAGTCCTCCCGGGCGCGCTTGCGGGTCCTGCAGCGCACCACACCCTCTTGATCGTGCCGGGCTATCGGGTCTGCCTTTCGGGCATCAAGTCAGACTAGGGAGCCGAGGTCGAGCTCGATCATCGGCGCCGTTTCCACCAGACGGTCCAACTCCGCCTGGGTGGAGTACCAGCGGGTGGAGGGCTGGGTAAAAACCGCCCGCCGGAAGTCGGCCTCCTCCACCACCCGGGCCGTGGCCTCGATGTCGGCACCGTCGACGTGAACGGTCACCATCGGATTGGCGATGACGTTGGCCAGCCAGTCCCGTCTCCCGGGGGTTCCGGTGATGACGAATCGACCGCCGACGTGGAACCACCAGATCTCGACGCGGCGCGGCAGACCGGTCTTGCGGCCGTAAGTGGTGAGCTCGATGGTGCGCTGCGCCGCGAGCCGTTCGATGTCCATGGCCAAACCGTACGACTGCAAGTCCGGTTGAAGTCAAGGACTGGGCCGGGAGATCCGGTGTCGTCTATTACATTGCCCTGGTGGTGGACTTGCGTGACTCCGGCGCGCCCCCGGGCGCCTTCACCCTCGCCGCGTTCGTCGGGGCGGTCGTCATCGGCGGAGGGAACTTCCTGGCGGTGAGGTTCAGCAACCAGGAGCTGGAACCGTTTTGGGGAGCCGGCCTCCGTTTCACGGCTGCCGCGCTGCTCTTCGTGGCCATTGTCTTCGCCCTGCGTCTGGAGTGGCCACGGGGGAGGCTACTGGTCCTCACTGCCGTGTACGGCGTGGTCACCTTCACCTTGTCCTATGCCCTGATGTATTGGGCACTGGTGCAGGTGACGGCGGGGATGGCCGCGGTGGTCCTTGCCATCGTTCCCCTGCTCACCCCGATGCTCGCAGCCGCCCAGGGTCTCGAATCTCTCGATCGAAGGGCCATAGCGGGGGCTCTCATCGCTCTCGGTGGCATCGTCTGGATGACGGTTGGGCCGGAGGGGTTGATGCTGCCATTGGGCGGTCTCGTGGCGATTCTCCTTGCTGCGTTGACCGTCGCCGAGAGTGTCATCATCGGCAAGCGGGTATCGGGCAACCACCCTGCCATGACCAATGCCGTGGGACTGGCGGTGGGGGCGCCACTCCTCTTGGTGCTGTCGGCCGTAGTCGGCGAGACCTGGATGCTGCCCACCGAGCCGGAAGTCGTCTGGTCCGTTCTCTATCTGATCACTCTGGGGTCGGTCGGTCTGTTCGTGCTCTTCTTGTTGGTGGTGCGTCGCTGGACCGCGTCGGCGACCGCCTACTCGTTCGTCCTCTTCCCGGTGGTCACGATGCTCCTGGAGGCATGGCTGGCGGACGTCCCCTTGACCTTCCGGGGGATCACTGGGGCGTTGGTGGTGATGGCCGGTGTTTGGTTGGGAGCGTTCGCGCCGCAGCGGCGCTCGCCGGTGCCCGCTCCGGATGCAGCCGTCCCCTGAGCGAGGCAGTCGTCGCTGAAACTCGCCGCCACGGATATCGTTTGACCATCGGCATCCGCGAAATTCCCATGTTCCCCCTGGGCACCGTGCTTCTCCCTGGCTCGGTGCTCCCCCTCTACCTGTTCGAGCCCCGGTACATCGCGCTCTATTCGGACATCGTCTCTGGGGGCCGGGAGCTGGGGGTGGTCCTTATAGAGCGGGGACCTGCCTCCGGAGGCGAGGACGCCAGATTCGCCCACGGCACCATTGCTCGCATGGTCGGCTCGGCGACTCACGACGACGGGACCATCTCCATCGTCACCGTCGGTACGCGACGCATCGCAGTGCGGAGCTGGCTGGAGCCGGATCCCTATCCGCGTGCTGTGGTGGAAACCCTCGCCGACGATCCCCTCAGCGAGACCGGGCTGGAGTTCGTCGAGCATGGCAAGGAGTTGCTGGCACGGCTCAAGGTTCTGTTCTCCGAGCTGGGGGCCGATGTTGGGGTGGACCCACCACAACTGTCGGACGATCCCATGGCCGCCACCTATCAAATGGCGCAACTGGCAGGTCTACAGAGCATCGACCTGCAGAAGGTGATCCAGGCGGAGTCGAGCGATCTCCGCGCCGGCCTGGTGCGTGATCTCCTCGCCGATCAGGTCGAGTTGGTCCAGCTGCAGCTTGGGATCCGATGATCTCGAGGTGTGAGCGGATTACTCGGCCGGGAACCATCGATCAGGAGTTTGAAGGCATCGATGAGGCTGCATGAGATACGCAGGGTGCTGAGGTCCCGCAGCGAGGTCTTCGCCTACGCCGCCGACTTCGCCAACACCAAGGCGTGGGATCCGGCGGTGCTCTCCGCGCGACGAGTCGATTCCGGTCCGCTGGAGGTGGGCGCGAGGTTCGAGCTCGAGGTGAAGTTCGGTCCGTCGACCATTCCCATGACATATTGGATCACCGAAATCGAGACCGACTACCGAGTGCTGCTCGAGGGCCGGAGCAAAGAGCTCGATGCCGTCGACGAGATCCGACTCATCGATGATGGCGAGAACACCGTGATCGACTACACCGCCCACCTGACCTTTCACAACTTCGTCCGGTTGATGAAACCGCTGGCCAGGCCAGTTGTCAGACGGGCCTGGGCCAGAGCCATCGACGCGCTGGTCGCCGAGCTGGAGGGCTGAGCCCGGCCGGTCGCCGTTTCGATGGCCTGCTTCAGTCAGGCCACCCGGGGTCTCTGCTTGAAGAGATGCTCGGGCACCTCCTCATCGCATCTCTCCAGGGCGAGTCGCCACGAGGGCGAGTAACCCAGGGCCCAGCGAAGAGCGGCCACCGCCGAGCGGCCCACCGGGACGGCGGCGAGGGCGGGCGTGACGTCCAAAATGTCCCTGATCCGGCGGGGGACGGTGGAGATCGCCGCCTCGAGCAGCACCCGGTAGCCGAGTTTGACTCGGGGGGCGAGCGGTGGGTCGGTGAGGAAGGCCACCGCATCCTCCATCTCCGGTGACGGCGCCAACGAAGGATGATCCTCTATCCAGGAGGAGAGATCGTCTCGGTTGTCGGGCATGGGGTGGGCCCCGAGGAGCGCACCGATCCGGGCCTGCTCGGCGACGAATCGATCGGTCTCGGCGTCACTCAAGGGGATTCCGCCGTAGACGAGATGAGTGGTGACGAAAGAGTCGGTGAGCGCATTGTGAACCCACGCGGAGAAGGCGGGATCGTCGGCCGAATAGGGAATTCCCCGACTCGACACGCCTTTCACTACGCGGTGGATCCGCTCAACCTGCGTGATCGCCTGCTCCACTTCGGGCATAGCTCCGAAGGTGGTTGCGGTGACGTAGGCCGAGGTGCGGGAGAGACGCCCCAAAGGGTCTTCCCGATACCGGGAGTGGTCGCCGACACCGGCGACCACCTCGGGATGGGCCGCCTGGATTAGGAGCCCCCTGATGCCGCCGACGAAGGCTGCGATGTCGGCGATCACCATCCAGGAGACCGAGCCTGGTCCCAGGAGGCCGGGGTCCCCCAGGTGCTGCATGGTCTTGGCCAGCGGGTAGGGAGCGTGGGCGAAGGGGGCGATGGCGGAGACGGCAATCCTCCTCCTCAGCTCCTCGACCAGGATCCCGAGCGCTCGTTCGATTCGGCTCATGTGTCATTGTCCACGATGCCACCTCGGTCGTCGCTCTGCGGCGCCGCCTCCCACCTCCGAGTGAGGTAAGCCCTCGATGAGGCGGACCCGACGAGCCCATTCGCCGTCCTCCCGGCGCCTCGTATCGTTGACGGTCATGGAGACCAGCCAGGCAGCGGCGATCATCAGACGGCTCAGGCTTGGGTTCGCCCTGGTCCTCCTGGTGGCGTCGTGCACCTCGGGCGCCGCCGGGCCCACGACGACGGCGCCGAGGCCCGCCACGACCGCACCATCGGGAACAACCACGAGCTCGCTCGATCCTGGTCTCGGCCTGGCCCTCCCGGTGGATCCCGAGGTGCACACGGGCCGCCTCGCCAACGGTTTTACCTATTACCTCCGGCACAATGAGTCTCCGGGAGGCCGAGCCGAGCTGCGTCTGCTGGTGGACGCCGGCTCGTCACAGGAGACCGCGGAGCAGTCGGGTGTGGCCCACTTCCTCGAACACATGATGTTCAATGGCACCGAGCGTTTTCCCCGCAACGAGCTGATCGCCGCTCTCGAGGCGTTCGGACCTCGTTTCGGACCCGACATCAATGCTCACACCAATTTCGACGAGACTGTATACGAGCTGTCGGTGGAGACCGAGAAGGAGGAGTTGGTCGCGCTCGGTCTACAGGTGCTGAGAGATTGGGCGGATCGCGCCACTCTCACTACCGAGGACGTGATCGCAGAGCGAGGCGTGGTGCTCGACGAGTGGAGATTGCGCTCACAAGGGTTCGGCGGCCGTGTCTCGAGCGCCTTCGCCGACTTGATTCTGCCTGGCAGCTCCTACGAGGGGCGCATCCCCATCGGCGACCCCGAGGCGATCGTCTCCACCACCCCCGAGGAACTGCGCCGGTTCTACGAGGACTGGTACCGGCCGGACCTGATGGCCTTGGTGGCCGTAGGCGACTTCGATCTCGAGGAGATGGAGGGTTCCATCGTCGAGATCTTCGCCGACCTCGAGCCACGGGACGGGCCCCCCAGAGACCGCCTCGACTACGACCCACCGGTTGAGGCGCGGGCGGAACGGCTCGTGGACGAGGAAGCCGCCGGTGCCTCGGTCGCTGTGCTCTGGCCTCTCGAGCCGAGACCGATGGAGACGGTCGGCGATCTCCAGAGCGCGATCGCTCTCGCCATGTCGCTCGAGATCCTGGCCACCCGGCTCAACGACGACGCCCTTCGCGGCGACGCCCCGCTCCTCGGCGCGTCAGACGTCGAGGTGGGATACGCCCGTGAGATAGAGCTCGCAGGGGTTGACGTCGATTCGCGACCCAGCGAGGCCGAGAGCGCGCTCCGCTCGGTCCTCGAGGAGGTGGAGCGGATGAGACGCCACGGGATCTCCTCCGCCGAGTTCGCCCGAGCGCTCGCCAGGTTCGAGGCTAGCTCCAGCCAGGCCCACGATCGTCAGGAGAGCATCCAGGACTTCGAGATCGCCGGGCAGATCGCGTCTCATCATCTCGCCGGGGCCCATCTCATGACTCCCGACCAGCGGTTCAAGGTCGAGTCCGACATCATCGCCCGTCTCGAGCCTGGTGACCTCGAGGCCGCGCTCTCCCGTGTGGTGGAGCGCCCACCCCTCATCCTCGCCGTGGGCCCCGACCACCAGGCGGAGCTGATCCCCGACGAGGCGAGGATCCTCGAGGTGCTCGGAGAGGTGAGGGCGTCCACAATCGAGCGGCGTCCCGACGAAGGGCCCGGTGTGAGCACTCTGATGGCTGTGCCCGACCCGGAGCCCCCGGAGAACATCGAGACCGATCCGGACTTCGGATACACCACCCTGGAGTACGGCAACGGTGCCACTGTGTTCCTCTGGCAGAGCGAGATATCCGACCAGTCGGTCTACATGCAGGCGGAGAGCTTTGGCGGGACCTCCCGCATCGCCATCGAGGACCTCCCCGAAGCGTTCCTGGCCACCGACATCATCGGTCGCAGCGGGCTGGGGCCGGCCGACGCCACCACCCTCGAGCGTTACCTGTCCGATCGACTCGTTCAAATCTTCCCATGGATCTCCGAGACCAGGGAGGGTCTCACCGGGAGCGCAGCGTCCCGGGACGTGGAGACCCTTCTTCAGCTCACCAATCTGTACATGACGGCACCGCGATTCGACGATCAGGCGGTAGAAGCGGCGGTGGACCAGGTGGCGGTCCTCAACGAATCCCGGGCCGACATCCCGGAGATCCTGTTCGATGAAGCCCTGATGGAGGCCTATTACGGGGACGATCCCCGATACTTCGCGTTGCCGTTACCCGAGCAGATGGCTCACTTCGACCCGGCCGCCGCCGAGCGCGTCTACCTAGAGCGGTTCGGGGATGTCGCCGACTTCGCCTTCGCCTTCGTGGGCGACTTCGACCTCCCAGAGATGACCGACCTCGTCTCCCGGTACATCGGGACACTCCCCGCCGCCGGTGGAGATGGGGGTTTCGTCGACAACCAGCCCCTCCCCCCTCGTCGGGTCGTCATCAACACCGTAGAGGCAGGGTCGGGGGAGCAGGGCCGTCTCGGCATGTACTTCACCAATCCCTTCCAGCCAGAGCTCGAGGACAGGATGACTGCACGGGTCTTGCAGCTCATCCTGGACAACCGGTTGCGTGAGCGGATCAGGGAGGAGTTGTCTGCCACGTATTCGATCTTCAGCTCGATCGACCTTCAGCTTGATCCCGATCCGTTCGCCGAGAGCAATATCACTTCCACTGGTCATCCGGACGATCTGGGGCGCATCTCGGAAGAGGTGATGGCGTATCTCGCCGACCTCCAGGCGAACGGCCCCACTTCCGGCCAGTTCGCCACTGCCGTGGAGCAGCTGCGCACCGAGCTCGATCTGATCAACAACCCCACTCTGGCCGATGCCCTGATCACCAGCTATCTCTACCCCGACCGTCCCGTCGTCGAGTTGAGCCGTCGCTACGAGGTGATCGAGGAGATCACTGCCGAAGATGTCCGACGGCTCTCCCTGACCGTGTTCAATCCGGATCAGCGAATCGAGATCAGGCTTGTGCCGCGGAGGTGAGCTTAAGGTCTGACGACCATGAGCTATCTCCACGGTTTCGGAGGCTATGTCCCTTCCCGGGTGGTGACCAACGACGAGTGGGCCGACCTGGTGGACACCAGCGACGAGTGGATCACCCAGAGGACCGGGATCAAGCGCAGGCGGTTCGCAGCCGACGACGAGTCCACCATGACCATGGCGGCGGCAGCATCCGAGGTTGCCATGGCCGACGCCGGGATGGGCCCTGCGGACATCGACGAGATCGTCCTCGCCA
>CAZAHX010000106.1:0-2055 GCA_964485005.1 uncultured Acidimicrobiaceae bacterium
CCGTCGTAGACCATCCGAATCGGCTGGGAGATGAGGATGTTCGCCTCACGCACTGCCTCGTCGATGTCGGCTTCGCTGAGGGCGGGCACGATGGTCTCGGTAGGGATGACGACCGGCCCCTCGAGCCCGGCGACCAGGGCCTCGGTGACCAGGTCGTCGGCTGCGTCCCTGTCGACGCCAAGGCCGACCGATGGATACACGGGCTGGGCGACCCCGCCTTCGACCGCGATCCCTCCCAGACTCGCCGGCTGGCCGATCACATTCGAGTCCCAGAGGTCGAAGAGCTCTTCGAGTGCATCGGGGTCGGTGGACCCGAGTAACGGGATGTCTGTCGAGGAGAAGACGTGACGGAGCCACCAGAGGAATTGGAAGACGGAGTTGCCTTGACGGCCCACCGTCATCGCGTTGTCCACGATCTCCTCCTCGTGGATGTCGAGGCCGGCGAAGGAGGGGTCGAGCATTACCACCTCGCCCTCGATGCTGAAGGTGGCCGTCCGGCCGAGCCGGTCCTCCTCGATGTCGAGGAGGACAAGGGCGGCCTCGTCGCCGGTCATGCCTCCGATGTGGCCCTCGGCCACGGTGACCCGGCCCATCACCTCGCCGTCGGAAACCGAGCGGGTGATCCCGTAAGCGGTGAGGAGCACGGCGAAGAGGGCGGCCACGGCGAGGACTGCGGCCAGCAAGGGATGTATTGGGAAGGCGAATTCGTCTCTCAAAGCGTCCCGGCGGGTCGGCTCTCCCCGGGACGAGGGTATCGACTCGGCGGGTAGTTGCAGCTGATCGGTCGGGGTCGAGGTATACCCTCGAGTCTGATGGTTCTCGCTATCCCTCATGTGCACCCTGGTGACCCAATACGCCTCTCCGCCTCAACGTTCGTGGCATGGAAGAAGTGCCCCGACAGCGCCAACGCGAAACTTCAAGGTCTCTACGGGCCCGATACGCGACCGGCATTCGTGGGGACCCTGGCCCATCGTATCTTCAGCCGGCACTTGAGCGGGGGCCCCATTGCCGGGGAGGAGTTCGTCCAGGCCTGTCGGGAGGAGATCGGCGGCTCCGGTCTCAACCACAAGATGGCGGGGATGACGATGCGGCCCTCGGCGCTAGCCGGGGTCATCGAGGAGGTGAGGACGCTCTACGAACGGTTCACCCGGCTTCCCGGGGAGGGCTTCGAGGGGTCGGAGGTCGACGTGAGACACGAGACCGCCGACGGTGTGGAGCTGGTGGGGACCGTGGACGCGGTCTATCGGGAGGAGCTGGGGGGACACCGCCTGGTGGACTGGAAGACGGGAGAGCTGGGTGAGCCCGAGGACCAGCTCCTGTTCTACGCCCTCCTTTGGGCGCTGGATACCTCGGATCTACCAGCTTATGTCGAAGCGGTCTCGGTGAGGACTGGTGAGCGTTACCGCGCCGTCCCCTCGACCGAGGAGGTGACCCGGCTCTCCGAAGAGGTGGCCGAGATGGTCAACGAGCTACGCAAGGCGTGGAGTGATGGATCTCCCCTGCCGAGGAGGGGAGGGCCCTGGTGTCGTTACTGCCCTCTTCTCGAGGACTGTCCGGAGGGCAAGGCGACGACGGCGCTCCTCGGTTGAGGAGCGCCGTCTCACCCACCGGTCAGCAGCAGCCGCAGCCTCCGCCGCCGCAACAGCCTCCGGTATCGCTGGCACGAACGATCATCGCTCCTCCTTTCAGATCGACGATCTTCGATACATAGAGCTTCGTCGATACATTGATGAATGTCAATGTATGAGTTAGGCTGGGGGTCATGGAAGTTTGTTGCACACCGCTGAGTGAGGGTGCGGTCAGCGCCGACCGGGCCGAGGCCATGGCCCCGGTGCTCGCCGCCCTGGCCGACCCGACCCGTCTCCGCATCATCTCCATCCTGCTCGACGCTCCCGATGGCTCCTGCTGTGGATGTGACATGGAGCAGCCGCTCGGGCTCTCCCAGCCGACGATCTCCCATCATCTCAAGGTGCTGCGCGAGGCCGGTCTGGTGGAAGGGGAGCGACAGGGCCGCTGGGTCCACTACCGGGTACTGCCGGATCGTCTGGCTGATGT
>CAZAHX010000106.1:2155-6871 GCA_964485005.1 uncultured Acidimicrobiaceae bacterium
CGCACCGTAGGTCTCGGGGTCGACGTCGTCGCCTCCGGAGAGGACGAGACCGTCGAGCAGCGTCATCAGGGGGCCCGCCTCGGACAGGTCCTGGCCGTTGGGGACGATGAGCGGGGTCATCCCGGCATCGGCGACCGCCTCGGGGTAATAGGTGGCCAGGGTGTGCAGCCGCTCCGGGCCGTAATAGGTGTCGAGGCGTCTTCTCCAGGCCGTGATCCCGACCAATGGCTTCATCTTCCCGGCTCCGATCCCTGCTCTTCTCCTGGTTTCCTCGGCTTGCGGATGCCGCGGAGCTCCCAATCTCCGCCGAAAGCGGTGGAGAGAACCTCCTCGGACTCGCTGGGCTGGGCCCCGACATCGGTGCGAACCGCGGTCTCCCTCTCCACGATTCTATTGGTCAGGGCTCCCAGCCCCTCTACCTCCACTGTGACCACGTCGCCGGGTTCCACGGGTCGGGAGCCTGCCGGGGTGCCGCTGAGGATCAGGTCGCCTGGCAGGAGGGTGATGGTCCGCGCCAGATCGGCGACCAGGTAGTGCATGTCCCACTCCATCTCGGCCGTCGAGGCCGACTGCCGCACCTCGCGGTTGACCAGGGTGCGGATCTGCCTGTCGTGGAAATCCCAGTCGGTGACCAGCCCCGGCCCCACCGGGCACAGGGTGTCGGAGCCCTTTACCCGCAGCATCGATCCGGCGTCGGTGTCCCTGAAGTCATGGAGGCCGAAGTCGTTGGCAATCGTGTAGCCAGCGATGTGACTTACCGCCTGGTCGGGATCGATGTCGTATGTCTCCTGTCCGATCACGATGGCAATCTCGCCCTCGAAGTTGAGGTACTTGCAGCCCCGGGGGCGGACCACCTCGCCGAGATGGCCGTTGAGAGCAGTGGTCGGCTTGTGGAAGTAGGTGGGGGCGGGAGGCAGCCGGGTCATGAACTCATCCACCCGACTCCGGTAGTTGAGATGGACGGCGATGATCTTGGTCGGGACTACCGGGGGAAGATGCTCGGCCTCATCGATGAGGATGCGATGGCCGTCGGCGGTAACCAGCTCGTCATCCTCGACTTGGACATGGGTGGGCTCACCGTCGAGCAGGATCCTTCGCAGCTCGGGCATGGCGGGGACGCTAACCGACCGGTTTCAGGTCACCACATCTAGGGTCGCCCCATGATCATTGAGCACGCCGGCGCCACTCCGAGCATCGATCCCCGCGCCTGGGTCGCCCCGAGCGCGACGGTCTCCGGCGACGTCACCATCGCAGCCGAGACCCGGGTCCTCTTCGGCGCCGTCATCACCGCCGACGGCGGACCCGTCGAGATCGGGCCCAACTGCGTGGTCATGGAGAATGCAGTGCTCAGAGGGGTCCCATCCTTTCCACTCCGCATCGGCGAGTCCGTGCTCGTCGGACCGCGGGCTTATCTGAGTGGATGCACGATCGCCGACGAGGTCTTCCTTGCCACCGGCGCGACGGTGTTCAATGGGGCACGGATCGGATATCGCGCCGAGGTGCGTGTCAACGGCACGGTCCATCTCCTCAGCGACCTCCCGCCCAACTCGGTGGTGCCCATGGGATGGGTGGCCGTGGGCGACCCGGTCGAGATCCTCCCCCCGGAGCGGCACGAGGACATCTGGGCCATACAGGAGCCGCTCGACTTCCCCAAGACCATCTTCGGCGTGGAACGATCCCCGGACATGATGGGCGAAATCATGCAGCGCTACACGAATGGGTTGCGTACCCATTTCGATGATCGGGTCGTCGACTGACTCACCGGCAAGGAAAGGCGGGGTGGCCGGCGGCCACCCCTAAGTACATCGTCCCGCCCCGACCAACCGGTCGTCGGCGAGAAGGTCGGTGAGACCAACTCCCTGGGTGGCCTCCTTGAAATGGACCAATGTGTGGTGGTATCGGCAGAGCAGGCAGAGGTTGGTCAGGACGGTCTCGCCTCCATCGGCCCAGTGGATGATGTGGTGGACGTCGCACCAGGTGGCGTCACGGCCGCAACCCGGATAGATGCAATGCCGGTCGCGGGCGACGACTGCCCTTCTCAATGCCGGGGAGATCACCCTGGTCTTCCGGCCTACGTCAAGGACCTCCGACCGAGAGTCGAAGACGATCCGGGTGACCGAAGCGTCACAGGCCAACTGGCGGACCGTCTCCACATCGAGGACGCGGCCGTCCGTTGTCTCGTGGAGCCTGCCGGGCTTCCCCTGCAGCGCTTCCAGGTCGACGTGCACCATGACATTCGGCTTCTCCCCGCCCACTCGTGGGGTGTCCGTGCTCTCCAGATAGTGACGAGCCAGGTCCTCGAGGGCATCGTGACGGCGCTGGGAGGGCGTGCGTTCGTCGTCGGGATCGGGCGCAGGCGTAGCTGAGTCGAGACCGGTGAGAAACGCCTCGCCGGCGAGGGTCGTCAAGCGGAAGTTGCCTTCGACCATCCCGTTCGCTTTGCGCGTGTAGTCGAGGCCGCGTCTCGCTTGCTGAACCTCCATCTCGAGGATGACTCCCCGGTGGTCCACGGTCTCCGACCAGTAGTCGAGGATCTTTTTGGTCTCTGCGGGGGAATCCCCGCACACCTCGAGCAACCCGCTCTCGGCCTTCTCGTACTCCTCGGGAAGCCTCTCGGCCACCCTGAGCAGCTCTCGTGCCTGGTCGCCTGAGATCTGGTTGTGACGCCAGGACTGGAAGGTGGCGCCGAACCGTCTCGCCGTCCGGGCCAGGTGGACATAGAGATTGGCCCGGCTCGACGCCATACGCATGCGGTGCCTGAGGTAGGCGACGGTGGAGGGGTACTCGAGCAGCGACGCCCCATCCCGGGCGTCGAAGTGACCCAAGCTCTCGGTCCACTCCTGGTCGAGCCGGTTGCGGGCCGCCTCCAGGAGCATGAGATGCTCGTCCAACTCGTCGACCGACACCGGCTCGGTGTGGTCGAGCAGTGGGATCACGATCTCTTTCGAGATGTGTCGAAGTCCCTCTCCCCGATCCATGCCCCATTTCTACGAGGAGGGTGTGACAAGAAATATCGGAATCGCGGGTTCTGCAGAAAATTTCTCAGATTTCTTTCGATTCGATGTTGGGGGGCGTGTTCCCGGGGAACCTCGGTGCTCGGGTAAGTTCAGAGGCATCCGATGCCGGCACCGACACTCCACCAGGACCTCGGCGACGCCCACGCCGACATCACCTCCCACGACACCTATCTAGACGGGTTCCCCCACGCCGCCTTCAAACGCCTCCGGGAAGAGGATCCAGTGTCCTGGGTCGAGGAGAACGACGGGGGCTCGGGATTCTGGGCGGTCACCAAACACGCCGACGTCGTCGAGGTGAGCCGGGACTTCAAACGCTTCACCGCCTCCCGGGGCATCCGCATCGAGGAGATGGACGCCGACGAGCTGGAGGCGAGGCGGTCGATGATGGAGCACGACCCACCCGAACACACCCGGCTACGCCGGCTGGTCCAGCCCGGCTTCTCGCCCAAGGTGGTGGCCACCTACGAGGAGGCCTTCAGGCGTCTGGTGAATCAGGTGCTGGACAAGGTCATCCCCTTGGGGAGCTTCGACTTCGTCACAGAGATCGCACGCCAGCTGCCCATTCGCATGATGTGCCGTCTCCTCGGAGTGCCCGAGGACGATGCATCGGACCTGGTGGCGTGGGGCGACCAGATGATCTCCAACGCCGATCCCGAGTACACCCCGGTGGTGGTCGACAGCTCGACTTCGTTCTCGAGCAGCCGTTCGCCCGCGGAGTGTCGGCGAAGCTGAGTGGAAAGCGGCTGCTCGGCTCCGAGGTCGAGTTCACGCAGGACCATCGGACCGTGGGTCACTACGACCTGGGGCGCGAGATCTCCATATCCGTCTCCTGGACACTGGGCGGATGAGGGGCCGCGGTCGGGCCATTGCCGGTCCGCCGCTCATCAGGCAACACGAAATCATCGAAACCGAGGAGAGCGCAATGCAGCGGTTCAAGTGGATGAAGCTGGCCCTCGCCGTGGGTATCACTCTGGGACTGAGCGCCTGCGACGGCGACGTGGTGAACCTCGAGCTGGACCCACCGACCGGACTTGTGGTGACGGAGACGGCCGAAGGGCTGGCCCTGTCGTGGAACGCCGTCTCAGGTGCGGAGAGCTATACGGTCCGCCGGTCGATCGGAGGCGGGTCACCCTCCGACCTGGTGACGGGGCTGACCACGACGGAGTACGTGGACGAGGCGGCCACGGCGGGCGCTACCTATACGTATGCGGTGCGGGCGGTGGCCGGGGATGAGTTCGAGACCAGTGACGCTGTCACGTACGTCTGGGGCGAGGCGGTGGCGACGATCTCGGGAACGGTGGCCGCCGACCGGACGCTTCATGCGGACACGGTCTACACGCTGCAAGGGACGGTCACGGTTCCCGAGGACGTCACGCTCACCATCGAGGCCGGCACCCTGGTGCTGGGCGACTTCGGGGTCCAGCCGACGGCGCTGATCGTACGGCAGGGCGGGATGCTCATGGCGAACGGGACCGCCGACGCGCCGATCGTCTTCACAAGCTCGCGGCCGGCAGGCCAGCGGGCTCGCGGCGACTGGGGCGGGATCGTCATCAACGGCCGCTCCACCTGCAACTTCCCGGAGGCCGATGACTGCGTGGCCGAAGGGTTCCCCGCCACGTATGGCGGCAATGTCCTCGACGACAGCAGCGGCTCCCTCACCTACGTGCGGATCGAGTTCGCCGGGTACGAGGTGAGCCTG
>CAZAHX010000107.1:0-6864 GCA_964485005.1 uncultured Acidimicrobiaceae bacterium
TGATGGCGATCATCGCCGGAGCCGTCGGTGGGCTCCTCATGGCACTGGCCACGGTGACCTTTGCCGTCGATCACATCATCGCCGGGACTGCCATCCTGGTGATGGCGCCCGGGATCACGCGTTATCTCTCCAGCCTCATATTCCCTGCCTACGGGGGATCGATCACCCAGTCTCCCACCGTGGTCGGTGTCAGCACGTTCGATGTCCCCTTCCTGGCCGGTGGTCGTGTCTTCGGTTGGAGATCACCCGATCTCCTCGGGATGATCGAGAGGCTCGACTGGCTCTTCTTGAGCGACTTCGCCGGGATCCTGCGTGGGTTCGTCTTCCAGATGTCATGGCTCACTTTGGTGTGTGTCCTCATCATCCCCGCCTCGGCCTACATCCTGTGGAGGACCCGGTGGGGTCTACGGCTGCGTAGTTGCGGGGAGGATCCTGACGCGGCCGACTCGCTCGGCGTCAACGTCTACAAGTACAAGTACTACGGCGTGGTGATCTCGGGCGTCCTCTCCGGTCTGGGTGGCGGGTTCCTGGCGGTCCAGCTGTCGGGCCTGTACAAGGAGGCCCAGACGGGGGGCAAGGGTTTCATCGGTCTCGCCACCATGATCTTCGGGAACTGGCGTCCCGGCGGGACAGCAGCGGGATCGCTGCTGTTCGGCTTCGCCGAGACCCTGAGGCTACGGGACCCGCGCGCTCCCCATGCGTTGCTTCTGCTGGTGACCGTTGTGATCGCGCTATTCGTGATCAGGGCACTCAGCCGTCGCCGATGGCTCTCGGCTGCTCTGCTCACATTCACCGGTGGGCTGGTCGGTTGGGTCTATTTCACCTCGAACCAGGTGCCCAACCAGCTTCCTCAGATCACCCCCTTCATCGCGGTGCTGGTCGTGCTCTTGTTCGCGACCCGTAGGCTCAGGATGCCCGCGGCAGATGGGCAGATCTGGATCAAGGAGTGATGCGACGATATCTGCCCCGCTGATATGTCACAGTTCGATCCCTACAGCGTTGAGTTCCTCGCCGATCCCTACCCGACCTACGCCCGGTTGAGACAGGAGTCCCCGGTCTTCCGCGACGAGACCTGGGACCTCACTTTCGTGGCCCGCCACCGCGACATCGACTCCATCCTCAAGGACCGACAACGCTTCGGGCGGGACTTCCGTCACCGTCTGGAGGTGGGTGAGGTCGACCAGGGTCTCTACCAGCGCATATACCCGCCGCAGTGGCCCACCTGGACCTCCTACATCAGGGACTCCTTCATCGATCTCGAGCCCCCGCGCCACACCAGGCTGCGTCGGCTCGTGTCCCGGGCGTTCACCCGGCGGTCTTCGGAGAGCTTCAGACCCCGATTGGAGGAGGAGGCCGACCGGATCCTCGACAGCGCCCTCGAGACCGGCAGACTGGAGGTGATCTCGGAGTTCGCCACCCCGATACCGGTGCGGATGATCGCCGACCTGATGGGCATCTCCGAGGCCGACCACCCCCTGCTGCTGGAGTGGAGCCACGCCATCGTCAGGGTCTTCGATGAGCGGGTGACTCCCGAGGAGGGAAACGAGGCGGAGACGGCCACCCGGGACTTCGTCTCCTACCTCGAGGAGAGGCTGACCGAGCGGCGCAAGCACCCCGGGGACGATCTCATCTCGGCCATGATCGAGGTGGAGGAGCAGGGCGAGGCCCTAACCGACTTCGAGATCGTGGCCACCTCCATCCTCACCCTCAATGCGGGTCACGAGGCGACCGTCCACGCCATCGGCAACGCCCTCCTCGCCCTCTCCCGGAACCCGGAGGCATATCGGGAACTCAGAGGTAGCGATGTCGACATAGCCCGCGCCGCCGACGAACTGCTCCGATACGACTCCCCCTTGCAGATGTTCGAGCGCTGGGTGCTGGAAGACGTCGAGCTCGAAGGTCACACGCTCCAGGCTGGGAGCAAGGTCGGGCTCCTCTTCGGCTCGGCGAACCGGGACGACGAGATCTTCGCGGGGGCCGACCGCCTCAAGCTGGACCGCTCGCCCAACCCTCACCTCGCTTTCGGGGCGGGGGTCCATCATTGTGTCGGGGCGCCGCTGGCCCGGGTCGAGCTGGAGGCCGCCTTGAGCCGCTTCGCTCAACGGGTGAGCCAGATCGAGCTGGTCTCCGCCACTGGCAGGATCGAGAGCCTGGTGTTCAGGGGTATGGGGCAGATCGAGCTGGCACTCGAGGCCGCCTAGTTAGGGCGTACTAACCGCCGCTGGTGGTATTGGTCACCGGGTTGGCGGGACGTCCGATCACCGTTATCTCGTCGATGGCCAGCTCCCCAAAGACGTTGTCGTTGACCACCTGGGCCCGATAGGCCGATTCGACCGTGATCTCGATCCAGGTGGCGTTGAGAGCGATGAAGTCGACATTCTGCTTGCCGGGAAGATCTTCGAGCTCTGCGGGCACCGGGGAGACCGATCCTTGGGCGTTGATGGTCAAGCCCCGGGCCCTGAAGTTTTGTAGGAAGCGGTCCTCGTCGGTGATGTTCCCCCACACGATCTGGCTCACGATCATGTGCTCGCTGAACAGGAGCCGGATGGTGACGCTCTGTTCCGTTGCCTCCAGCTCCTCCCAGTCGACCTGGTACTCGGCGTCGGTCCCCGAGTAGAGATTGGAGCAGCTGAACGCGCCGATTCCCTCCGGAGTGCACTCTGCGGCGAGTATCGGAATCGGGGCCGACTCCGCGGGAGGAGCTTGGGTGGTGGCGGTGGCGTCGATGGTGGTCTCCGTGGCGACCTCGCCGTCCCCATTGATGAGATTGAAGAACAGGGCGATCAGGATCACCAGGAAGAGCAGGCCGCTGATGCCGAGCGCGGCACGCACTCCCGCGGTGGCCTGCACCGCAGGCCGGGGGGCGGTGGGCAGCGGACCTTGCTGGAGACGGGCGCCGCACTCCTGGCAATGGCGGTTGTGGGCGGGGTTCTCGGCGCCACAGGAGGGACAAGGCACAGTCCCTGACGATCTGATCCTCGCCGGAGCCTCCCGTCGCGGCGCCTCGGGGGGTGGCTCGCTGCCGAGTGAGAACTCCTCGTAAGGGCCGTCGGAGGTGACGCTGATCACATTGGGCCCGCCGGAGGAGCGCGTCGCCGACATCGGGTCGACGAATCCACCACACTCAGGGCAGAATTGCTCATCACCGGCGACCCTGGCGCCGCAGTGCTCACAGACTTGGGAGACCACATCCCTCCTTCGAGGTTATTGTGCCACGGCAATGGGCATCCTGGCCCTTCGAAGCTACGAGCCATGGACGATCACCTCAATCCTGGCTGCAATCGCCCTGTTTGCCCTGGTCGTGGGGATCTTGATTTTCGCACTCATTCGGGGCAATCGTTAACCGATGGCTGCTTCCCCGGGATTCACTTGCCCGACTTGTGACTATCGCTCGGCGAAATGGATGGGCTTCTGCCCTCAGTGCGGCAGCAACGAGCCCCTGGTGGAGAGTCGGGAGAGCATCACCAGGAAGGGCCGTACCGCCACCAGCACACCGATCGCCGACGCCCGGTCGCGGCGGAGCGAGGATCGTCTCGCCACGGGCTGGCTCGAGGTCGATCGGGTCCTCGGTGGGGGACTGGTAGCAGGCTCGGTCGTCCTCCTCGGTGGCGAGCCGGGGGTGGGCAAATCGACCCTTCTCCTCCAGCTCGCCTCGGGGTTGGGTGGCCGCGGGGCCACTGTCCTGGTCGCAAGCGCCGAGGAATCGGTCCAACAGGTGGCTCTGCGGGCCGAGCGTCTCGGGGCGTCGGCGCAGGGCGTCGAGCTGGTCTCGGACGACGACGTCGACGCCATCGTCAACCTCGCCCAACAGTTGAGACCCGAGGTCCTGGTGGTGGACTCGATCCAAACCGTGGGTGTCGGGGAGATCCCCTCCGCACCGGGGGGAGTCTCCCAGGTCAGGGAGTCGGCGGCGAGGCTGATCCGTCTGGCCAAGGTGAGTGGGACCGCGGTGATCCTCGTCGGCCATGTCACCAAGGAAGGTGGCCTGGCGGGGCCGAAGACTCTCGAGCACATGGTGGACGTGGTCCTTTATCTGGAAGGTGACCCGGACCGAGGCCTGCGTGTGCTGCGGAGCCACAAGAACCGGTTCGGCGCCACCCATGTCTCGGGCATGTTCGACATGCGGTCCGACGGCCTGGTCGAGGTGGACGACCCGTCGAAGATGTTCCTCGACGGCTGGGAGCCGGGAGTCCCGGGGACCGTGGTCTTCCCAGCGGTCGAGGGCCGCAGGTCGGTGCTGGTCGAGGTGCAGGCCCTGGTTGCCCCGTCCCATCACAGCCAGCCCCGACGCTCCATCAGGGGTCTCGACCCCGCCCGGGTCAATCAGGTCCTGGCCGTGCTCCACAAGCATGCGGGGATAGGTCTCGCCGACATGGAGGTGTACGTCAACGTTGTGGGCGGATGGCGCATCGACGATCCCGGCTGCGACCTGCCCTTGGCGCTCGCCGTCGCCTCCTCCGCCCTCAACGTGCCTCTGGGGCGTCTCGCCGCCTGGGGGGAGATCGGTCTCACCGGGGAGGTGAGGGCGATTCCGTTCGAGACGCGTCGTCTCGAGGAGGTGGCCAGGATGGGGCTAGACAACAAGATCGCGCCCGGTGGCGGCACTCCGATGAAGCTGGTGGAGGTCCTGGAGCAGGCCGGGATCGGGTCTTCCGCGCCCTGACCGGGGTGATAGCCTGGGCACGTGGGCGGCCCGTCGATAAGCGAGACTTTGGAGCGACTTGCCCCCGGCACCAACATGCGCCTGGGCCTGGAGCGGATCATCCAGCAGGCCAAGGGTGGTCTGGTGGTTCTGGGCAGCAATCAGAAGGTGATCGGTGCGAGTTCGGGTGGCTTCACCCTGAACGGGGCGGCCTTCACGCCCGCCCGGCTCGCCGAGTTGTCCAAGATGGATGGCGGGATCATCCTCGACGACGGCTGGGGGACCATCCTCCGTGCGAACGTCCACTTCGTCCCGGATGGCTCGATCCCCACCGAGGAGACTGGGGCGCGTCACCGCACCGCGGAGAGGCTGGCAGTGGAGACCGGGGTCCCCGTGGTGGCGGTGAGCGAAGGTCGGAAGGTGGCCACGCTCTTCTACAAGGGGGAGAAGATCGAGCTCGCCTCTCCGACTGAGCTGGCGGCGCACATCAACCAGGATCTGCTGAGTCTCGACCGATTGCGGTCCCGGCTCGATGACGCCGAGAGGCGGCTCACCCGATTCGAAGTCGCCGGGCTCGCCACCTACCGGCTTGCGGTGACGGTGATCCAGCGCGCCGAGATGGTCGATCGCATGGGCAAGTTGGTCGCCGACCGAACCCTCACCCTCGGTGAGGAGGGTCTTCTGGCCACGGTGCAGCTCCACGATCTCCTCACCGGCCTGGAGCACACACGAAGGATGATCCTCCTCGACTATCTGAAACCGTTGCGAGGCGGGACCGTGGAGCGGGCCATCGAGGACCTGGAGGATTTCACCGCCCCCGATCTCGAGGACCTCTGGAAAGTGGCCAAAGTCCTCGACTTTGCCGATCTCGACGAGGCGGCCGAGCCACGGGGTCACCGGCTCCTCGCTCGGGCCAGCCGGCTCCCCGACCCGGTTCGTGAAGACGTCGTCCGTCACTTCGGATCACTCAATCGGCTACTTTCGGCGAGCGTGGAGCAGCTCACCGAGGTTGAGGGGGTCGGGGAAACCCGGGCCACGCAGCTCCGGGCCTTCTTCGACCGCCTCCAGGCCATCGCCCTCGACGAGCCGATCCTCGATTGACCCTGGTCAGATCTAGACTCCGTCCCCGAGCATGGCCCAGACCAGCAAGTATTCGGTAGGAGACAAGGTCGTCCACCCCCAACACGGTGCGGCGACCATCCAGAAGAAGGTGAAACAGGAGTTCGACGGGGAGAAGCGGGACTACTTCCTCCTCGACATCGCCACCGAGCAGCTCACGGTGATGGTCCCCGTCGAGAAGGTGGAGGATCTAATCCGACCGGTCATCTCCAAGACCAAGTCACGGGAAGTTCTGCGGGCGCTGAAAGGTGAGCCGGAAGAGGCCGGGTCCAACTGGAGCCGGTGGTACAAGGTCTTGAACGAGAAGATGACCTCCGGCGACATCTTCCAAGTGGCGGAGGTGGTCCGCGATCTCTCCTACGCCCAGCAGACCAAAGGGATCAGCCCGGCGCTCAAGCGGATGCTCTCCAAGGCACGCCTGACCCTGAGCTCGGAGCTCGCCTTCAGTCTCGAGGTGGACGAGGAGGAGGCCATCAAGAAGCTCGACCGGGCCCTTCCCAAGATCGAACTCGACGAGGAATGACCCCACCGGCGGCCCGGGTGGGATGGGGCATCGACGCCCATCCCTTCAACGACCGCCCCCCGCTCCTCCTCGCCGGCGTGGTGGTCTCGGAGGTGTTGGGAGTGGAGGCCACTTCCGACGGCGACGTTCTCGCCCATGCCGTCAGCGACGCAATCCTGGGGGCCTGTGTCCTCGGCGACCTGGGGGACCACTTTCCCTCATCGGACCCGAAGATGTCGGGCGCGGACTCGATGAAGATGCTGCGTCGGGTAGGGGAGCAGGGAAGGGAGGCCGGCTGGGTGGTCAGGCATCTGGATGCCACGGTGATAACCGGAGAGGTGCGGATAGCTCCTCACCGGCCGGCCATCCGCTCCGCCCTGGCGGACGCCCTCGGGATCGACGGCGCCTTGGTGTCGGTCAAGGCCACGGGTACCGACGGGCTCGGCTTCACCGGCAGGGGAGAGGGCATCATGGCGAACGTCGTGGTCACCGTGGAGCCCGCCTCTTAACATCGGGGGATGATCAGGGTCCACTCCACGCTGCATCACGCCCTGGTGCCCTTCGAGCCCCGTAAAGAGGGCGAGGTCTCCATGTACGTGTG
>CAZAHX010000108.1:0-6847 GCA_964485005.1 uncultured Acidimicrobiaceae bacterium
ATGCTCGGCGGTCTGCTGATCGGCTTCGCCGAGTCGTACACCACCGCCTACATCTCCTCCACCTTCCAGAACCTGATCGTCTTCGGCTTGCTCATCGTCTTCCTGCTCATCCGGCCGAGCGGATTCCTCGGCCGCCCGGAACTGGTCAAGGTCTAATGCCCCATCTCACGAAGGAGCATTGATGTCCCAGATCGGCGCCGATCGGTGGGTGGAGGAGTCCGGGGACCGCTGGGAGCAGCACACTGGCTGGACCGCCCCGGCTCGCAGGCTCTTCGACAAGATCCGCCCGGGATGGCGTCTCGCCCTGTTCCTGATCGTCGCCGGGGTCTATCCGCTCCTGGTCAGCCAGGGCGGGGTGAGGATCGGCATCACGGTCCTCCTCCTGGCGATGCTGGCCCTGGGGCTGAACGTAGTGGTCGGTTGGGCGGGGCTCCTCGACCTGGGCTATGTCGCCTTCTACGGGTTCGGCGCCTACTTCTACGCCGTCGTCTCGTCCAACCACCTGCCCGCGCACTGGCCGACCTGGGTGGCCATCCCGGTGATCGTGCTCTCGACTGCCCTGCTCGGGGCATTGCTCAGCCTGCCCTCTCGCCGGCTGGTCGGTGACTACCTGGCGATCATGACCCTGTTCTTCGCCCAGGTCTTCGTGGAGATCGTGCGCAACTTCCAACGGCTGCCCGGAATCGGTGACTTCGATCTCACCGGTGGGCCCAACGGAATCACCGGAGTCCAGCCCTGGAACCTGTTCGGCTTCGAGTTCAACACCTTCAACCGGAACTTCTACCTCCTCCTCGCCCTGCTCGCCCTGCTCATCGTGGGCCTGCACAACATCGATAGCTCAAGGACGGGTCGAGCCTGGCGCGCGATACGCGAGGACACCCTGGCCGCAGCTCACATGACCACACCAGTGAACCGGCTCAAGATGCTGGCGTTCGCGGTCGGTGCCGCCATCGCCGGCCTCACCGGGTCCGTTTTCGCCGCGGTCCAGGTGGGGGTGTTCCCCAACAACTTCCTCCTTCTCTTCCTGATCACCATCTACGCAGCCCTCATCCTGGGGGGGATGGGATCGATCCCCGGTGCCGTTGTCGGAGCCGTGGCAGTCGCCTTCAGCCCCGAGATCCTGCGCAACCCGGGGGCTGCCGGTTGGCTCTTCTATCTCGGGCTGGTCGCCCTCCTCGCAGTCACCTTCAAGAAGTGGCCGCTGTTGGTCTCGGTTGCCGCCGGCGTCGTCGCCTTCGGGTATCTGGTCAGGCAGGCGGCACTCACCGTCTGGGACGAGACCATCCTCGGTGTCGCCAATGACACGTTCATATCCCGGCTGGTGGACGGCTGGGTCCTGATCCTCGGCCAGCAACAGGACGTCGTCTCCAATTACGCCTTCGTTCTCGCCCTGGCCGGGATGCTGGGGGTCATGGTGAGTCAGGGGTTGTGGAAGGTCCTCTACATGGTCCCAACCGTCTACCTGGCCATCCTGGTGTGGGAGAACAAGCTCGCCCTGCAACCGAGTGTCACCCGTCAGCTGCTCTTCGGGGGTGTGCTCATGGTGATGATGGCAGTCCGGCCTCAGGGTCTCCTCGGCACACCACGGGTGGAGATCACATGACCCCGATCCTCGAGATCACCGGTCTCTCCAAGGCCTTCGGGGGGTTGAAGGTGATCCAGGACCTCGATCTCACCGTGGACGGAGGGGAGATCGTCAGCGTCATTGGCCCCAACGGTGCTGGGAAGACCACTCTGTTCAACTTGATCAGCGGGATATACCGCCCCGACGCCGGCCAGATAAGTCTCGACGGGGAGAGCATCGTCGGCTACTCACCCGAGCAGATAGCCAACCTCGGCATCGCCCGCACCTTCCAGACACTCCGGATTTTCCTCAACATGACCGTCGGGGAGAACGTGATGGCCGCCGCCTACGGGGCCACCCGAACCCGCCTGTGGCAGTCGGCGCTGAGGACCCCGGCGGCGCGGCGTGAGGAGGCCGAGGTGAGGAAGCTCGCCGAGGAGAAGCTGGGGTTCTTCGGGGATCGGCTCATCGGCTACCGCTGGGGCCAGCCTGCGTACGGCCTCTCCTACGCCAACCGGCGACGGCTGGAGATCGCCCGGGCGATGGCCGTCAACCCGCGGCTGTTGATGTTGGACGAGCCGGCGGCGGGCATGAATCCAGCCGAAACACACGAGATCACCCAGCTGATCGGCCGTCTCAGGGAGCAGGCCGGCTACTCCATCCTGGTGATCGAGCACGACATGCATGTGGTCGAAGGCATCTCCGATCGGGTCGTCGCCCTCGACCATGGGGTGAAGATCGCCGAGGGGTCGTTCGAGGAAGTCGCCGAGGACCCCACCGTCATCGAGGCCTACCTCGGATATGGCGCCGCCGACGGGCCACCAGATGACTGACACCGGGCCGCTCTTCGCCCTCAGGGACATCAACACCTACTACGGGCCCATCCACATTCTGCAGGGGATCTCCATGGAGATCCGGCCCGGCGAACTGGTGTGCCTGCTCGGAGGGAACGCTTCAGGAAAGTCGACGACCCTGAAGACGGCCCTGGGGATCGTGGAGGCGCGGAGTGGCACCGTCGAGTTCGACGGTGTCGACGTCACCCATAAGTCGACGAGCTACCGCATCGCTCACGGGATGGCGATCGTCCCCGAGAATCGCCGGCTGTTCGCGCCGATGACGGTGCTCGAGAATCTCGAGATGGGCGCCTATCTGCGCGAGGACGACTACTCGGCCGACCTCGACCATGTCTACGAGCTGTTTCCCGTTCTCGCCGAGCGGAGCCAGCAGCAGGCCGGCACCCTGTCCGGCGGGGAGCAGCAGATGGTGGCCATGGGCCGCGCCCTGATGTCCAAGCCGAAGCTCCTCCTCATGGACGAGCCCTCGATGGGTCTGGCCCCGATCCTCGTCGAGCAGAGCTTCGAGATCATCAAGCAGGTGCACGAGGCGGGCGTCTCCATCCTCGTCGTCGAGCAGAACGCCAACATGGCGCTCTCCATCGCCGATCACGGTTATGTGCTCGCAACAGGGAGGATCGTCCTAGCCGACACCGCGGCCGCGCTGTCGGAGCACGAGGATTTGAAGAAGGCCTATCTTGGCCGTTGATGCTCCACGGGAGATTCCCCAAGTGACCACCGAGTTGCCGCACTCCATCCGTGACCGGTTCCCCCTGCTGGAGCGGGCCGTCTACACCAACAGCTGCTCCCAGGGGGCCCTGTCCCGTGAGGTCCGCGCCGCCTACGAGCGCTATCTCACCGACTGGGACGAGAAGGGGGCGCCGTGGGACCTCTGGGTCGAGCTGGCCGAGTCGGCGCGCTCACGGTTTGCCCGCCTGCTCAACGCCTCGACGGACGAGATCGCAGTCACCACCTCGGTGTCAGCAGGTGTCAGCTCCCTGCTCAGCGGGCTGAGACAGCCCGAGGGCCGCAACAAGATCGTGATCAGCGACTTCGAGTTCCCCACCATCGGCCAGATAGTCCATGCTCAGGAGCTTCTCGGCACCAAGGTCGAACACGTCCCCGCCTCACCGGAGGTGACCATCCCCCTCGACCGGCTCGCCGATTCGATCGACGAGGAAACGGCTCTGGTCGCCATCACCCACATCTGTTTCCGCAATGGCTCGAAGACCGATGTCGAGTCGGTCGTGGAGTTGGCCCACCAAGCGGGGGCCCTGGTGCTGCTCGACTCGTTCCAGGCGGTGGGAGCGATACCGATCGACGTCCGGGAGCTGGGCGTCGACTTCGTCGCCGGCGGGACCCTCAAGTATCTCCTCGGGTCGGCGGGCATGGGATTCCTCTACTGCCGCTCCGACCTCCTACCCCAGATCACCCCGACCCAGACCGGATGGTTCGCCGACGAGGACATCTTCGCGATGGACATATACGACTATTCCCCCTCGCCCACCGCGAGGAAGTTCGAGAGCGGCACACCACCCGTCCCGAGCATCTACGCCGGGGTCGCGGGCATGGACCTGATGGATGAGATCGGTATAGCGGAGACGGAGCGGCACGTGGCGACCCTGACCGATCAGCTCATCGAGGGTCTCGACCGGATCGGGGCCCGAATGGTGACTCCCCGCGATCCCGCCCGGAGGGGTCCCATGATCGCGGTGGCCACCACAGACGAGCAGGCCATGGTTGCCGCCCTCGCCGAGGACGGGATCCTGACGACCCATCGCGACGGAAACATCAGGCTTTCCTGGCACTGCTACAACTCGGCAGAGGACGTCGAGGCCGTGGTGGCCGGTCTGCAACGTCACTCTCAACTGCTGGTTCGCTGACAGCGATCGGAATTCACCCGGGCGGCATCTACTGAGCATCGCCTTCGGGGTACCACCACTCCTCGAAGCTCAACGTCGACACCAGGCCGGCCTTGGAGTCGGCGCGGGCGGGGAACCAGGCCAACTCGCGACCTGCGCCGTCGGGCATGGCCGCCGACCGGGCGTACACCCCGCGCAGGCCGAGAGCATGCACGGCCTCCCCCACCGGCTGGCAGGTCTGGTGACGGACCGGTCGCCCGTTGCGGTGCCGGGGATAGGTCTCGGGAAGCCCCAAGGCAACGAGACCCTCATCGCTGATCGCATCGGCGGCGTCCTGGGAGCGGGGCAGGGTGGCAACCACGAGGTCGAATCCGGGGTCGAGGTCCTCGGGCTCGACAGGTGTTCCCTCGAGAAGCTTGACGATCTGCGCCCGGGCGGTGGCCATGTCTTCGTTGAGGTAGAGGCTGGGGAACGAATTCGGAGGGTTCCAGCGGCCGCCCTTCTCAGCCGCATATGACGGGTCGAGGGGATCGTCCCACGATGGGTCGGCCACCCGCAGCCACTCCTGGCTGTCGCGGAGACGGACGACCACCGGGTTCAAGGCTGGATTCGTCTCAGATCGAACATCGAGGCCACGGCGGCGGCGACCTCCCGATATCCCCCCTGCTCGAGATGCTCGATGATGCTCCGGTCGTCGAACACGGCGGCGGGACGGCGAACCACCGCCGGGATTCGCTCCCGCTTCACGTAGCGGTCGAGGAGATCGGTAATCGCCTCCACCCGGGAGACATCGTCGGCCCGATCCGGGGGCGGCCCGTTGACCAACCACTTGGAGAAGGCCTGGCGGCTCACCCCGAAGAGACGGGCGGCGGCGGCGTTGGAGAGGCCCCAGAGCGAGATCAATCGCTCCAACGGGCGTCTCCGTATCTCCCGGTCGAGGGCGTCGACCAGCTCCCGGATCCAGTCGGCGTCAGCCGACTCGGCGAGCTCGTGGGCCAATTCGATGGCACTTGCCGTGTTCTCTGTCACCCCGACATTATCGCGCAACCGAATGTCAACCGCAACCATACGTCAACCCAACCTATGCCTGGAACGAACCCGGCCTCGGTTGCATCTCCGGGGCGGTGTGGTCGGGCTCCCAGGGAAAACGGCCCTCCTCGTCGTCGTAGCTGAGTTGGAGCACCGGCACCGACGCCTCCGAGGGCCTTTGGTAGAAGCGGTTGGCCTCGAAGACGATCTCGCCCGGGTTGGGCACCTCCTCGGGGATCACCTTGTGGGGCCACTCCCCCACCCTGACCATCATCCCCGGCAGCAGCGCCTCCCCTTCCCTGATCCGATCCCCGAGGGTGTTGAGCATCCCGGCGGCGTCGTGGGGGCTGAGCCCGAAGACGAGCAGCTCGGGATGGCCCATCCCGAAGAGGCCGGTGGTGTAGGCGAAAGGGGGGTCGTCGCCAGGGGGCTGGTCACAGCCGGGATAGCTGCACTCCTCCCCTCCCACGTAGGTGATCGCCCAACCCCATTGTCGGATGACCCCGGCGATCCGGGCGTCCTCCTGGTCGAGCCAAGCCCTTGTCTTGGCATCCATCTCTCCCTCTCCTCTCTCCTCAGCAAATCCGCCCTGGAAGCGAAGTTAAGGAGAGGGAGGGACAGGTTTGCCTCAGTCGGTAAACAGACTCGACCGACCGGCGCGACCAGGCCTCGACGGCCCCTCCAGGCTCGAGCTCAGGGGACCAGTGGTCTGTCGCTCAAATGAGGCGAGCGTGTCTCCGAGCCATCGGCGTCATCTGGCAAGGAGAAGCGCGCAGTCGCAGCCGGGGAGCTGCGGCGAGCACTTCGACGCAGCCAGGGGCGTCGAGGGCCGGAGAGACGCCGTCATTATTTGTGCGACGGGCCACTAGCTCTACAACCGTGAGATATTCGCCCAATGCGCCAGATCTTCGTAGCGGTTGCGACGCCGGACAACGGAAGCCCTGCGCTGGGCTTCGGGGCGCCGGGCGTCACCACCCTCTCTGTCCACCCAGTCGGTGAGCGCCTCATCGAGGACGTCCTCGAGCTTCTTACCCTCGGCAGCAGCCAGACGGTGCACCTCGGCGAGGAGCTCGAGACGGGCCTGAGATGAGAATTCCATCATGCCCATCCCGTCATGATAGGTGAGGGCTCGCGCGCAGACAGGACAAGGAGTCGTTAGTGACGGGCCACTAACGGTCCGCGGCCTGCAGGACGACGAGGGGGATGGGGCGGCCCGCAGTCCTGGCATAGGGCTTGGGAAGGCTTCCCGCGATGGTGGTCCGGGAGACGAGCGAGCCCTGAGACATGGAGACGACAGTAGTGCTGTGACCACTAGGGAATGTCGTGTCAGCGGGCCCGGCCGGCCGGGCCCATTCGGGTTTACACACACACATTGGGTGGCACTGGGCGCCAGCGGCTGCACGAGCAACCGCCGATAGCGACGACGTGGTCACCCGTGTAGCGTGCGGGAGCGTCGACCAGGGCGACCATGGATACCTTGCAGCATGATGTTTTGATCGTTGGGGGTGGTGGCGCCGGTTTGCGAGCCGCCATCGGCGTCGCCCGGGACCACCCCGAGA
>CAZAHX010000109.1:0-6842 GCA_964485005.1 uncultured Acidimicrobiaceae bacterium
CTTCCAGGTGTCCATTCCCGAGCTGGGCACGATGTCGGCCACCTCGCAGCCGATGGTCTTCCTCACCTCGAACAACACCCGGGAGCTGAGTGAGGCGCTGAAGCGTCGCTGTCTCTTCCTACACATCGACTATCCGGATCCCGAAAGGGAGCAGGCGATTCTCACTGCCCGGGTTCCCGGTCTCTCCGAGCATCTCGCCTCCCAGGTGGCACGGGTGGCGCGTTCAGTGCGCAACCTCGACCTCAAGAAGGCCCCGTCGGTCTCAGAGACCATCGACTGGGCTCGCACCCTGCTCGCCCTCGCCGTCGAGGACGTCGACGAGGAGATCCTCGGTGACACCCTCCACGTGTTGCTCAAGTACCAGACCGACATCGAGAAGGCCGCCAAGGAGCTGACCTCGAGCCCTCAGGGCTGACCATGATCTCCGTTGTCACCGGGTTCATCGACGAGCTGCGTGAGGCGGGCGTGCCGGTCTCCATGGTCGAGGCCATCGACGCCATGGAAGCGGTGGAAGCCATCGACATCGGGAGCCGAACCGCCCTGAAGGAGACACTGCGGGCGACCCTGGTCAAGAATCTGCGCCACGAAGGAGCCTTCGAGACCGCCTTCGAGGTCTTCTTCTCTTTGCTCCCTCCCGCCGGGACGGGCCCCGGCGACCAGAACCGCCCACCTCAGGACTGGGACAGCCCCGGCGAGAGGGCGGCCGGTGGCGGGGGAGGGGAGCTCGACGACGACGCCCTTGCCAACGCGGTGCTCGAGGCATTGGCCGCCATGGACGAGGCGGCGCTGCAGCGGGCGGTCCAGGCCGCGGTGGAGCGGCTCGCGGGGATGGAGCCAGGACGGCCGGTGGGCGGCACCTACTACCTCTACCGCACCCTGAGACGTCTCGACATGGCCGACATGGAGCGTCGGCTCATCGAGACGCTGACCCCGCCCAACGAGACTACGGACCTGGAGCAGCGTCTTCTTCGCGAGGAGGTAGAGGCACGACTGGAGCGGCTGAGGGAGGAGATCCAGGAAGAGATCAGACGTCGCCTCGTCGCCGACCGGGGACGGGAGGCGGTGGCACGGACATTGCGCCGCCCCCTCATCGAGGACATCGACCTCATGCACGCCACCGGTAGCGATCTGGCCGCGATGGAGGACGCCATCGGCCCGCTCACCCGCAAGCTGGCCGCCCGACTCGCGCGGAGACGGAAGAAGCGCGAGGGTCGTCTCGACTTCCGCCGCACGGTGCGCAAGTCGCTGTCGACGGGGGGAGTGCCCGCCGACCCCCAGTTCCGCCATCCCCGGCCACACCGCCCCGAGGTCTGGCTGCTCTGCGACATCTCGGGGTCGATGGCCACCTTCTCCCGATTCACCCTGCAGTTCACCCACGCCATGTCGACGCACTTCGCCCGGCTGCGCTCCTTCGCTTTCGTGGACACCGTCGACGAGGTCACCGACTTCCTCGGGACCGGCATCGACTTCTCCTCTGCGGTCAGCCGTATCGCAACCGAAGCAGAGGTGGTGTGGCTCGACGGTCACTCCGACTACGGGAACTCCCTGGAGACCTTCTACAAGAAGTACGGACCGCAACTGACCCCCAGGACCACACTGATCATCACCGGCGACGCCCGAAACAACTACCGGCCTCCCCGGGGGGCGATGCTGGGGGAGATCGCCAAGACGGTGCGAGCAGTGGTCTGGCTGAATCCCGAGCCCCGGGCATATTGGGACACCGGCGACTCCGCGATGAGCCACTACCAGGCACATTGCACCTCGGTCCACGAGGTTCGCACCCTCCGCCAACTCGAGGAGTTCGTGGAAACCCTGACACTGCCCTCGGGAAGACGCCCCGACAATCCCTAAACCCATGGGGATCTGCTGCCGATTAAGCCACGGAAGCCCCGGATTCGGGGTCCCGAAATCGAGGTGAACAATGGGCTCGAGAATTCTCGTGGTCGAGGACTCAGCCGTGATCAGACGGCTGATCGAAGTGTGTCTACGCGCCGCCGACCTCGAGATCATCACCCGTGATGACGGCAAGAGCGGGCTTCATGCCGTCAGCTCGGAGTCTCCCGACCTCGTGGTGCTCGATATCGGGCTTCCCGGGATGGACGGCTGGCAGGTCCTCGATCGGATCCGCAAGGACGACGCCACCCACAACATCCCGGTGGTTGTGCTCACCGCCCATGCCGAGGAAGAGTCGAGACGCCGGGCCAACGAAGGCGGAGCCGACGCCTTCGTAACCAAGCCGTTCCAGCCGAACGATTTCCGAGCGACGGTTCTCTCCCTGCTCGAGTGAATCGCTTCTGTGTCAATTCGCACGGCCTATAGCCGTGTAAATCGACACAGAAACCCAAACCGGTCCCCGGTAGGCTGCCGCCGTGACCAGCGAAAACTCCATCCCATCTTTCATCGGCGCGCCCGTGCAGCGTCGTGAGGACCCTTCACTCATCTCGGGCACCGCCCGGTATGTCGACGACATAACCCCAGCCGGGGCACTGCACCTGGCTGTGGTCCGATCCCCCTTCGCCCATGCCGAGATCACCGCTATCGATGCCGGCGCCGCCCGGGACATGCCGGGGGTATGGGCGGTGATCACGCCCCAGGATGTCGCAGAGGTACTCATGCCTCCCACCCCCAACCCCTCCCGCAACATCCCCCGTCGTTACCCCCTTGTCCAGGGCAGGGCGCTGATGCCCGGTGACCCGGTTGCGGCCGTGGTAGCAGAGACCGCGGCGGCGGCCCGCGACGCCGCCGACGCCGTGTTTGTCGACTACGAGCCGCTCGGCGTGGTGGGGGACGTCGAGGAAGCCATCGAGGGTGCCCCCATCCACCCCGACCTGGAGTCGGGAAGCAATGTGGCCTACGACCGCAGCAAGGGCGACAGGGCGGCCTTCGAGGCCGTGGAGGGCCCGGTCAGGCTGACCGGGATCGTGGAGCACCCCCGGGTGGTGCCGGCGCCCATGGAGACCCGGGCCATCCTCGCCGAGTGGAAGGAGGACGGTCTCACCGTTCACCTCTCCAGCCAGGCGCCTCATCTCATGGCGGAGCGCCTCGCCTCGGACTTCGATCTGCCCCAGACCGCGGTCCGGGTGATCACCCCCTTCGTCGGTGGCGGGTTCGGCTGCAAGTTCGACCTCGCCGAGGAGGAATACCTGACGATCTGGGCTGCCCGGGAGACGGGCCGCCCGGTGAAGTGGGCGGAGACTCGCCGGGAACATTTGCTCACCATCGGGCACGGGCGCGCCCAGCGACACCGCTACGAGGCGGTGGCCGACGACGACGGGAGGATCAAGGCGCTCTGGGTCGACAGCCTGATCGATCTGGGCTGCCGCCATCGCTATCTGTCCTACTTCACGGTCACCCCGAGGATGGGCACCGGCAACTACGACATCGGGGTCTACGGCTGGAGGATGCGGGGGGTGTGGACCAACCGGGCCCCCCGGGGGATCTATCGGGGCGCAGGGCGCCCCGAGGCCACCCTGACCGTGGAGCGGGTGATCGAGGCGGTGGCCGCCGCCACCGGGATCGACCCCGCCGAGGTGCGTCGGCGCAACTTCATCGCGCCGGATCGCTTCCCCTACGAGTCGTCGGGTGGGAAGGAAGCGGGCGGTTACGTATACGACACCGGGGAGTACGAAAAGGCGCTGGACAAACTGCTCGAGGTCGCCGACTACCAGGGTCTTCTCGCGGAGAGGGATGCGGCTCGGGCCGAGGGCCGCCTCATGGGCGTGGGCATCGGCGCCTATGTCGAGGTCTGCGGTTTCGAGGACTGGGGCGCGGCCCGCATCCAGGTGCAGCCCGACGGCTCGGTGACCGTGTTCGTGGAGACCCTCGACCAGGGTCAGGGTCACCGCACCTCGTTCGCCCAACTCGTTGCCTCGGTGCTCGGCCTCGAGGTGAGCCGGGTCAAGATCGAGCAGGGGGACAGCTCGGCGTCTCCCTATGGGTGGGGGACCGCGGGCTCGAGGTCGATCGCCCAAGGCGGGTCGGCGAGTTACGCCGTCGCCGGGAAGGTGGCGGAGAAGGCGAAGAAGATCGCCGGGCATCTCCTCGAGGCGTCATCGGAAGACGTGGTGCTCGCCGACGGTAAGGCCACGGTCACCGGCACCGACGTCTCCGTCACCTGGGAGGAGGTGGTCTCTGCGGCTCTGGGCGGGAACGTCCCCGAAGGCGTGACCCCGGGTCTCGACGAGGAGATCCATCTCCAATCCGGCGGTCTCAACTATCCGTTCGGGATGCATCTCGCCGTGGTCGAAGTCGATCCCGACACCGGGGCGCTGCGTCTCGACCGGATGTGGGCGGTGGACGACGCGGGCAACATCGTCAACCCGATGCTGGCCGAGGGCCAGCGGCACGGCGGCCTCGCCCAGGGGGTTGGTCAGGCGATGTGGGAACGGGTGATCTACGACGCCGACGGCAACCTGGTCACCTCGTCGTTCGTGGACTACCTGATCCCCACCGCCACCGGTTTCCCCTTCTTCTCCCTGGACGCCACGGTGACCCCGACCCCTACCAACCCTCTCGGCGCCAAGGGGATCGGCGAGGCGGGCGCCATCGGCTCCACCCCGGCGGTCCTCAACGCCATCTCCAACGCCTTGGATAACGCCGAGGTCCAAGTCCCGGTCACCCCCGAACAGGTCTGGCGGATCCTCAATTCGCGTTCCTAAGGCTCCACGGGCCGTATCTGGCCCCTCCGCCGCGGAGAACGCGCATACTCTCGGATCGTGAGTCCGGAGCGCGGTCAGATCCCCACCGTCCGCATCGGGCTGCTCGGGCTGATCACCATCGCCGTCTACGGGTCGTGGTATTACAGCTTCGGGGTCCTCCTCGACCCGATCATCGCCGACACCGGGTGGGGTGAGGCCGCCCTCGCCGGGGCGTTCGGGGCTTCCATGCTCCTCGGCGGGCTCGCCTCGGTCCTGGGAGGCCTCCTCCTCGATCGTCACGGAAGCCGGGTGGTGTTCGCCCTCGCCGCCGTCATCGGATTGGGGGCCTTCCAACTCGCCGCCTCCGCCTCCTCCCCAGAAGCGTTCGCCGTGGCCGGAGCGATCGGCGGCGGCGCTTTCAGCGCCCTCGGCTTCTATCACGTGACCCTCACCACCGCGGTCCGCATCACCCCCCGATCGACCTCGAAGGCGATCGCGGTCCTCACCATCTGGGGCGCCTTCGCCAGCGCGGTGTATCTGCCGCTCGCCGCCTGGCTGGTGGAGATGTGGGGGTGGCGCACCACCCTGCGGGTCCTGACCTTCTCGGCGGTGGCGACGCTGTCTCTCGGCGCCCTGTTCATCGACACCCGCACCACCGAGATGCCGGGCGGGCGGAACCTGCTCGCCGAGTTGCGTGAGGCGATGAGGGCCAAACCGACGAGACAGTTCGTGCTGGCCACGGGTCTCCTCGGGATCGGGATCGGCACGATCCTCGTCTATCAGGTCCCGGCGATGACTGCCGCAGGGCTCTCGCTGACGGCGGCATCCTTCTGGGCGGGGTTCCGCGGGTTCAGCCAGCTCGGAGGTCGTCTGCCCCTGATGCCGCTCGTCGACCGCCTGGGAACGGTGGGTGCCTATCGGCTGGCGGTGGTGGCCATGGCGGTGGGTGGCGTGGTGCTCGCCTTCGCGGGGACACCGGCGCTCGCCCTGGTCTTCGCCTTGCTCGTCGGTTTCGGCGTGGGGGCCTCCGCCCCGCTGCAGGGGATGCACAGTCGGGACTTGTTCGGAGTTGCCGGCCTGGGCACGGCGATGGGGGCGTTGGCCATGGTGTTCATGGTGGTGGGCTCGGTGGGCCCGACGGCGGCGGGCTGGCTGGCCGAGACCACCGGTTCGAGGGTGATCCCGGTGCTCGCCTCGGCGCTGGTGACCGCGTCTGCGCTGCCGCTGATTCGTCCGGCCCTTCCTACCCGGTGAAGCTGTACCGGCTCGACTCGGCCACCTGCCGGTAACCGATCCGCCTGTAGATGCTGTTGGCCGTCGGGTCGGCCAGATTGGTGTAGAGAAAGCAGTAGTGCCGGCCTTGCTCGAGCAGCCAGCGCGACTGCTCTGCGACGAGAACCGTGGCGTAACCACACCTTCGGTGTTCCGGCGGGGTATAGACCGGTCCGATTCTGATTCCATTCGGCGTGCGGCCTCCGTGACCGGTGAGAGATACCGGGGTCCCATCGACCTCCCACATCCAGTATCCGGACACCGACTGATCGGATTGGAGACGCCTACGCACGGCGGAGCGAGTCTGATCGGGGTTCGCGCCTGGATCGGCCTCCTCGAGGAAAGCGGTGACCCAGTCGATCAGGAGGATCTCGTCAGACGGGGTTGCCGTTCGGGGTGCGCCCGAAACCTGGGGAACGGGGCGTACCCGATCGAGTGCGAAAACCCCTTGAGCCATGTTCTTCACGGGGTCTTCCCCCGTCTCTCCGGCCCATCCTGCGACGAATCGGCGCACCCCGGGCTCATTGCCGATGACTCCCGGGACCGCCGAGTCCGATCTGGCGATGGTGACCGCGAGCAAGTCAAGGGCGCTGTCGCTGGCGGCGTCCGCCAGCAGAAGCGGGCGTGGCGGCGTCATCGCCGCCACCGCCAGCGGGACGCCATCGCCTTCGACAGCCCACAAGTGAAACTCGGGGTAGATGTCGGGTCTGTCGATGAGGGTCCCAGTGACCCCGAGGATCAGATTGTTCCGGGCCTCGCGCTCCAGAAGTAGAGGATCGGCGAACTCACGGAACGCCGACGGATCCCTGAAGGTGCGAGCCTCCATGGTGAAGCGTAAGCCAGCATCGTCTGGCCACGCATGGGACTTCTGGCTACGTCGAGCCCTCCGCGGCGATGACGTCGCCCAGCCGCTCGATGAGGTCGACCACCCGG
>CAZAHX010000110.1:0-6828 GCA_964485005.1 uncultured Acidimicrobiaceae bacterium
ATCAACAATTCTCGAGCGGAACCGCTCACTTCGTTCAGGTGCGCGCTATCGGCACATCCGGCGCTAACCCCCGGCGCCGGCGGCTCCTGGTTGCAACTCACTCGAGAGCGGCCGGTTATTGCGCGGCGGTTCAGCAGGAAATTCGTACGCTCACCACCACTCATGTTCGCCGCGGACTGCTTCGGTATCGTTGGGAACCGCCCGATCCGGAGGACGACATGACCGAACAACCACCATTCCGCGCCGATCACGTCGGGAGCTATCTCCGTCCCTCCCGACTCATCGAGGCCCGTGATCGGCGATCCAAAGGCGATATCTCGGCCGACGAGCTACGGGCGATAGAGGACGAGTGCATCACCGAGGTCGTCCAGAGCCAGGAGAAGGTCGGGCTCAAGGGGATCACCGACGGCGAGTTCCGGCGGTTCATGTTCCATCTCGACTTTCTCGAGAATCTCGACGGGGTGAAGGTCACCGAGGGCGATTTTCTCGCCCGATTCCGTCGCAGCGACGGGACCGAAGTGGAGTACTCGCCTCCTCGCATGGAGGTCGCCGGGCCGATTCGGCACTCCCATCCCATCCAGGGTGACGACTTCGAGTACCTGGCCTCGCAGACCTCACAGACGCCCAAGGTCAGCATCCCCGCGCCGTCGATGCTGCACTTCCGGGGAGGCCGTCAGGGCATCGACAAGGAGACCTATCCCGACCTCGACCAATTCTTCGACGACCTCACCGCGGCATACCGGGAGGAGATCGCCGACCTGGCGGCGCGGGGCCTCCGATATGTCCAGCTCGACGACACCAACCTCGCTTATCTCTGCGATCCCGAGGTGAGGGAGCGGACCAAGGCCAGGGGTGATGACCCCGACGAGCTGACCCGTCTCTACTGTCGGCTGGTCAACGATGCGATCCGGGACCGGCCCGACGACATGGTGGCCACGGTGCACCTGTGTCGGGGGAATTTCCAGAGCGCCTGGGTCTCTGAGGGCGGTTACGAGCCGGTTGCCGAGATCCTCCTCAACGACATGGCCGTCGACGGCTTCTTCCTCGAGTACGACGACGAGCGATCCGGAGACTTCGCCCCACTTCGCTTCCTGCCGGAGGACAAGATGGTGGTGCTGGGTCTGATGAGCTCGAAGTACCCCCGGGTGGAGCCTGCCGATGAGATCAAGAAGCGCATCGAGGAGGCGGCCGAATACGTGCCGCTGGAGCGTCTCGCACTCAGCCACCAGTGCGGGTTCTCGTCGACCGCCCATGGCAACCTGATCTCCGAGGACGACCAGTGGCGCAAGCTGGAGCGCACCGTGGAGGTGGCTTCCGACGTCTGGGGCTACCAAGCCTGAGTAAGCGTGAGTAAATGACGTCGCTCAGCGACGTCATTTACTCACGCTCGAGCCCCTAAGCCTGGCGGAACACGTCTGGGGCGATCGGGTCCTGTTCCCTCCTCCGCGCCCCTAGCCCCGACAGGTATTGATTGGGGAAGTGGTGTCCGACATAGCCGAGGTCGATGGCGGCGTTGAGCGTCCAGTAGGGGTCGACGAGATGCGGTCGGGCCATGACGCAGAGGTCGGCCCTCCCGGCGACGAGGATGTTGTGGATGTCGTCGATCGACGACACCGCCCCCACCGTCATGGTGGGGATGCCCACCTCGTTGCGGATCCGGTCGCTGTAAGGCGTCTGGTAGAGACGCCCGTACTCGGGGCGGGCCCACCGAGTGGTCTGACCGGTGGAGACGTCGATGAGGTCACAGCCCCGTTCCTTTAGAGCGCCGGCGAAGACGACGGCGTCGTCGCCGTCGAAGCCGTCGGGCACCCAGTCGGTGGCCGAGATGCGAACCGAGATCGGCTTGCCGTCGGGCCACACCTCACGCACCGCCTCGAAGATCTCAAGTGGGTATCGCATCCGGTTCTCCAGCGAGCCCCCATACCCGTCGGAGCGCTGGTTGGCCAGCGGGGTGAGGAAGCTCGACACCAGGTATCCGTGGGCGAAGTGCAGCTCGAGCCAGTCGAACCCGGCCCGGGCACCCCTGACGCCTGCCTCGACATGCTGGTCGAGCACCATCTCCATGTCGGCTCGGGTCATCTCCCGTGGGATCTGGTGGGCAGGTGAGAACTTGATCGGTGAGGGGCCCATGATCTCCCAATTGCCCTCGTCGAGGGGCTCGTTGTCCCCCTCCCACATCAGCTTGGTCGAGCCCTTGCGACCGGAGTGGCCGATCTGGAGCCCGAATTTGGATTCGGTGTGGCCATGGACGAAGTCGACGATCCGGGTCCAAGCCCTCTCCTGTTCATCGTTCCACAGCCCCGTGTCGGCGGGGCTGATCCTCCCCTCCGGAGAGACGCAGGTCATCTCGGTCATCACCAGACCCGCCCCTCCCACCGCCCGCGAGCCGAGATGGACCAAATGCCATTCCCCGGGTACCCCGTCGACCGCCGAGTACTGGTCCATCGGAGAGACCACCACCCGGTTGGGCAGGACGAGATCGCGGATGGCGAAAGGGTGGAATAGTGGGGGAATGGAGGCATCGACCTCGACCGGGCAGTCGTGTTCGGAGGCGGCGTACCAGCGGTCGACGGCGGCCATGTACGCCGGGTCGCGGAGACGGAGGTTGTCATAGGTGACCCGCTGGCTCCGGGTGAGCAGGCTGAACACGAACTGCTCCGGCTCCATGTCCCGGTAGCGCTCGGCTCCCTCGAACCACTCCAGACTCGCTTTTGCCGCCCGTTGCAGACTCTCCACCTCGGGCCGACGCACCTCTTCGTAACGACCGAGGGCCTCATCCAGATCCTCGCTGACGACGAGCAGCTCGGCGAGGGCGACGGCGTCCTCCATGGCCAGCTTGGTCCCCGAGCCCACCGAGAAGTGGGCGGTGTGCGCGGCGTCGCCGATGAGGACCGTGTTGCCGTGACGCCAGGTGTCGCACTCGATGGTGGGGAAGTGCAGCCACTTCGAGTTATTCCCCACCAGACCCTCGCCGTCGAGGTGGGCGGAAAACATCTCTTGGCACCTCTCCAGAGCGAGCTGGTCGCTCACCCCCGGTGGGAAAACCTCGTCCTCGGTGACGTCAAACTCAAGCCCGCGCCAGGTGTCTGGGGCCATCTCCACGATGAAGGTGCTTCCCGAGTCGCTGTAGGGGTAGATGTGGGCCCACACCATGCCGTGGGGGGTGTCCTCGAAGATGAAATGGAACCTGTCGAAGACTTTGGGGGTGCCGAACCAGATGTACTTGTTGACCCTGATATCGATGCTCGGCCGGAAATGCTCTGCCAGCTCCCCGCGCACCATGCTGTTCGCCCCGTCGGCGCCGACTACAAGGTCGGCGTCAGAGATCTCGTCGAGGCTGGCGACGTCGTCGAGGATGCGCAGGTCCACACCCAGCTCCACCGCCCGGTCAGAGAGGATCTCGAGCAGACGCCGTCGTCCGATGGCAGCGAACCCGTGTCCGCCGGAGACGAAGGTTTCCCCGTCGGGATGGCGGACCTCGATGTCGTCCCAACGGCGGAAACCGGCGCTGATCTGTCCGAAGCTCTTCGGCTCCGCGGCCTCGAGCTCCGTGGTGGTCTCGTCGGAGAACACCACTCCGAATCCATAGGCGTCCTCGGGTCGGTTTCGCTCATGGACGGTGACCTCGAACCCGGCCTCCGCCTCCCGGAGGAGGATGGCCAGATACAGCCCGGCCGGGCCGCCGCCGACGATCTCGACTCTCATCGGCCCTCATTCTGGCGCGTCTGGCGGCGGCCGCCGGGCCTGGCTAGCGGTAACGCACCGGTACCGTTCGATCTCCATGCGTTTCCTCGCCTCCTTCGCGTTGGTCGCTCTCGCCGAGATGGCCACCTTCCTCTGGGTCGGTTCCCGGATCGGGCTTGGATGGGCATTGCTCATGGCCCTCGCCACCGCAATCATCGGCTCAATTCTGGTGCGTCGTGCCGGGCTCTCAGTGCTCGGCCGGATTGGAGACAAGTGGCGGCAGGGGGTGCTCCCGGGCCGAGAGCTGACTCACGGCGCCTCGATACTCGTCGCGGGAGCATTTCTCATCTCACCGGGCTTCATCACAGACACTGTCGGGTTCCTCTTGCTCGTCCCGTCCTTGCGGGACCGGATCCACGACCTGGTCACCAGGAGGCTGTCGAAACGGATGACCGTCTTCGTCGATTCCCGGCGCGGCCGATGGACGGAGTCGGGACCGGACGAGGTGATCGACGTCGAGGGGTGGGAGTAGACTGACGGCTCACCACGGCCATCCTCGTCGTTGTTGAGGGACCGGCATCGTCGGCCTGAGCGCGATCTCGCGGCCCGTCGGGGCTGTCGGCCATATAGCCTTCGATAGTGGATCTCCCCCACCATCGCGACATCCGGTTCACCACGACCGATGATGGGATCGGCATCGCCTTCTGGCAGATCGGCTCGGGACCGCCCATCATCCTGATCCACAACTGGAGCCTGTGCCATCTCGAGCTGGAGTGGACGGTTCCCTCGATCGCCTCGTTCTACATTGCTCTCGCCGCGCGGTACAGGCTGATCCGATTCGATCCGCGAGGGCAAGGGCTTTCCGACACTGCGGTCTATCAACGCGGCCTGTCCGCCTCAGGGGCCCAATTGGGGTTGTCGACCCGGGAGATGTGCTTTGACATCTCGGCGGTGGCCGAGGCCTGTCAGCTCGATCGCTTTGCCCTGATGGCGGTCGGCTCCCAGGGACCGGTCGCCATCGAGTTCGCCGCTGCCCATCCGCAGAGGCTGAGCGCCCTCATCCTGTGCGACACTGTGGCGAAGGTTCGCGGCAGCTTTCTCGACGCCTATATCCAGACCCAGGCAGCCCTGTGGGACATCGAACGGGAGTCGGGGCGTGTCGCGGTCACGATGTTCGAGCAACTCGCTCCGAGTGATGAGATCGAGCGCTGGGCGGCCCTGGAGGACTTCGGCCGGCAAAGTGACTGGCCCACCGGGCCGAGCATCGCCGCCATGCGCGATTGGGATACGAGTTCGAAGCTCGCTCGGGTCGAGGCTCCCACGCTGGTTCTCGCCAGCCGGTCGTCAGTTGCCGACGTAATCGAGGAGTCTCGAGGACTCGCTGCGGCGATCCCTGGGTCTCAGCTACGAATCGTCGAGGGAAGGTTCGCACCGTACGTGGCGGATCGACCTGCGGTGCTGGATGCCATTGCCGCCCTGGTCCGCAGCGAAGTGCACAAACCCGATGTCGGCTCTTCACGGTTCAGAACGATCGCGTTCACCGACGTAGTCGGATCGACCGAGTACCTGGAGCGGGTGGGCGACGAGGCTGGCCGCTCTGCCGTGCGCGAGGTCGAGAGGCACGTTGTCGAGACGGCTGCTGCGTGTGGAGGAGAGGTCGTGAAGCACTTGGGAGACGGGTCGCTCGTGTCGTTCTCCTCCATCTCGAGAGCCCTGGAGTTCGCTATGAGGCTTCAGCGCATGGTCGAGCCAGCGCCACTGCAGATTCGGATCGGGATGGCCGCAGGTGAGCCGATCGAGGAGAACGGCGACATCCACGGAACCGTCGTGGCTCAGGCCAGCCGGATCACCGGGATCGGTGAACCAGGGGAGGTAGTCGTTTCCGACGCGGTGCGTCAACTGGCGAGGGGCAAGGGCTATGAATTCGAGCCCCTCGGCGAAGTGACCCTCAAGGGATTCGATGATCCGATGGCGGTGTGGAAGGTCCGGAGGCGTTGATCTCGCGGCAGGCGAGGACCCGCGTGGGTAACCCGAAGACTCAGGAGTAGACAAACGAACGTTCGTTTGTCTAGGGTGGGACCCATGTCCCCGGAGGATAAGTTCCAGGCGCTCGTCGACGCCGAGGAGAAGATCGAGCCCACCGACTGGATGCCGGAGGGTTATCGCAAGAATCTGATCCGCCAGATCGCCCAGCACGCCCATTCCGAGATCATCGGCATGCAGCCCGAGGGCAACTGGATCAGCCGTGCCCCAAGTCTGTACCGGAAGGCGATCCTCATGGCCAAGGTCCAGGACGAGGCGGGCCACGGCCTCTATCTCTACTCGGCAGCCGAGACACTGGGCGTGAAACGAGATCAGATGCAGGAGCTGCTCCACCAGGGCAAGCACAAGTACTCCTCGATCTTCAACTATCCCACCCTGAGCTGGGCCGACATGGGAGCCATCGGGTGGCTGGTCGACGGGGCCGCCATCACCAACCAGGTGATGCTCACCCGGTGCTCCTACGGCCCCTATGCCCGGGCGATGGTGCGCATCTGCAAAGAGGAGTCCTTCCACCAGCGGCAGGGTTACGAGATCCTCATCAGGCTGACCCGGGGGACGGCAGAGCAGAAGGCGATGGCGCAGGACGCCCTCGACCGTTGGTGGTGGCCGTCGCTGATGATGTTCGGGCCTCACGACTCCGACTCCACCCACACCGAGCAGTCGATGGAGTGGAAGATCAAGCGGGTCTCCAACGACGACCTCCGCCAGCAGTTTGTGGACATGACGGTTCCCCAGGCCGAGTACCTGGGTTTGGAGATCCCCGACCCCGAGCTGAAATGGAACGAGAAGCGGGGTCACTATGACTTCGGAGAGATCGACTGGGATGAGTTCTGGCGGGTCGTCAAGGGCAACGGTCCGATGAACCGCGAGCGTCTCGAGCACAAGGTCCGCGCCTGGGAGGACGGCGCCTGGGTCCGGGAGGCGGCGACGGCCCACGCCCGAAAGACGGCGGCCCGGGGCGCGGCCCCGGAGGCGGCATGACCTACGAAGTCCCGGTGGCGCCGGGCGAGAGCGCCGACCTCGAGGAGAGCACGGGATCGGATCAAGAGTCCTGGCCGATGTGGGAGGTTTTCGTCAGGGCGCGCCGTGGCATCTCCCATG
>CAZAHX010000111.1:0-6814 GCA_964485005.1 uncultured Acidimicrobiaceae bacterium
GGGGCGCCTCAGTCCGGAAGCGCGTGCAGGACGTACGCGCTCACCTCGGCGCTCTTTCCCTTCACCACCAACGGAGGGAGTGGCTCGAGGACTGCGTCCTCGGGTAGGCGCGTGAAGGTGCCCTCGCCGACGACGACCCGGTCCACGGGAGCCTGGCTTTCGAGTCGGGCTGCCAAATTGACGGTGTCGCCGATCACGTCGTGCTTGCGGTGACCTCTTTCACCGCCCACGACCCCGGTAATGACCTCGCCGCTGTTGATTCCCACCCGGAAGCGAGGCCAGCCCGGGTGGCGATCAGCGATCTCGGTTGCGGCCTGCTGCAGGGCCAGTCCGGCCCGTCCGGCGAGGAGGGCGTGGTCGGGCTGATCTCCCTCCTTGTTGAAGACGACCATGATGGCGTCACCGATGAGCTGTTGGACCTCGCCACCCAGTTGCTCCATCAGAGGGACGAGACGCGAGAAGTAGGTGTTGAGCATCTGGGCGACCGCGGCGGGTGGGGTGCGGTCGGCAAAGCTCGTGTACCCCTGGAGATCGGCAAAGAGGACGCTGACCTCCTTGGCTCCGGCCAGCGTCTGTTCCAGGTACAGAGCGCTGAAGCGCTCCTCGTGCCACTCCCGGCGCGCTGCCATCGCGATCACCCCGAACGCCCCCAGCATCAGCACGTGCCATTCCCACCACGAGATGCGCCAGTTGACCGCGTAGGCGATGACCACCATCGCTTCGGCGAGCAGGGCAAAGGCGAGCGCGGCTGCCAGGATCACCTGTGCACCTCGTCTCCGGTACAAGCGCCAATAGCCGATGGCGCCGGAGCCGTACCCGACAACGCCGAGCACCGCCAGCAGGACCTGCCACCCGGCCAGAGTCTCTTGCTGCAATGGGTCGTTCAACGGCGGCACCTGGGCGAGTGAGGCGGCCGCCCAGGCGAGCATGAGTCCCATCAGGCTGACCAGCATCGTCCTCGAACGCGCGGTGATCATGCGGGAGGTGGTTGCAGAGAAGTCGATAGCCGACAGCGCCACGAAGATGCTCCCCAACAGCAGACCGACCGGCGTCGCGAGCTCAAACCCTGCATTGGGTCCCACCAGCACGCCCGGGGTGGCGAGGGCGTGGAGACCCAAGAAGCCCGCTCCGGAGATGAATGCCAACGACACCAAGAGGAGACGAGCATCCCGGCGGCGGCGGGCCGCTGCCGTCACCGCGTACCCCAGGGATGTGGCGATCGCCGAAGCGGCCAAGACCAGCCAGAAGTGCGCTGGATGGTTCTCCCATCTGGCATCGAGGGCCGGGACGAGCCGGACGAGCGCGAGCAGCACGAGCGGGGCGACCACGACCGTGCCGGCGGCCAGCCATGAAGGGCGACGGGCTGCGCCCGCGGAGCCGACGCGCCCGGGCGTCACGAGCCTGCCAGGAGCATCATCTGAACGGTAATGCCCTCCGGTTGGAGATCAGGTGGTGGCCGGGGCACGATCAGCCCGCCTCGTCACCGCATGCCGCGCCGCTTGGCCGTTTGCCGTACTCTTGCCCCCGCCGACAGATCGGAGTGCAATGAGGAAGAGATCCATCGCCGTCGCCGGGGTGCTGGCTTTGATCATGGCTGGGTGCGGGGACGGGGCCACCCCCGAGCCCACCGAGCCCGGCGCCACCGAGGCACCCGACACGGCCGCCGAAACGGTGACCGTGGGGATGCTCACCACCCTGTCGGGGAACGCCGCCTATCTGGGGGAGGACACCCAGAAGGGGTTCGAGCTCGCCCTCGAGTTGGCCGGCGCCGACAACGTGGAGTTGGTGGTGGAGGACGACGGCCAAGATCCCGCCGCCGCCCAGCAGGTGGCGGAGCGTCTGATCGAGAGAGACGGCGCCGACGTGATGACCGGCATCATCTTTTCCAACGTGGCGGGGGCGGTGGTTCCCGAGATCCTCGACCAGGGCCTCATCTATCTGAGTCCCAACGCCGGCCCCTCCCCGTTTGCCGGCGAGTCATGTCACGAGAACTACTTCGTGGTCTCCTGGCAGAACGACAACCCGGCCGAGGCCATTGGTCAGTACGTCGCCGACCAGGGATACGAGAACCTGGTGGCCGCCGCTCCCAACTATCAGGCCGGAAGGGACAGCGTCAATGGCTTCCGGCGCATGTTTGGCGAGCTACAGAACGAGTTCTACACCGAGCTGGGGGCCACCGACTACGCCCAGACCATCGCCCAGATACGGGACGAGGCTCCTGACGCCGTCTACTTCTTCTATCCGGGCGGGATGGGGATCTCATTCGTCCAGCAGTACATCGAGTCGGGGCTGGCCGAGACCATCCCCGTCTTCGGTCCCACCTTCTCCTTCGACGAGACGCTGGTGGATGCGATCGGGGAGGCCGCCGTTGGTCTCAGGAACGGGTCTTTCTGGGCGCCCGACCTCGACGTTCCAGCCAACAATGAGTTCGTCGCGGCCTATCGGGAGAAGCACGGAGTCACTCCCACCAACTACGCCGCCCAGGCCTACGACACCGCCCGTCTGCTTCTCTCCGCGCTGGAGGCGGTCGAGTATGACGTCGACGACACCGATGCCCTTCGCGAGGCCATCCGGGCGGCCGACTTCGAGAGCGTGCGGGGCGATTTCTCCTTCGGGCCCAACCAGCATCCGATCCAGGATTGGTACGTCCTCGAGGTGGTGCCCGGAGAGGAGGAGGGCGACTTCACCAACACGATCGTGGAGAAAGTCCTCGACGATCACGCCGACGCCTACGCCGAGGAGTGCGCCTTGGGTGGGTGAGCGGCCGGCCCCCTGATCTGTGGAGCTTTTTCTCGAGCAGACCCTGAACGGGCTCCAGTCGGGGTTCACCCTGCTGATGATCGCGGCCGGGCTGACCCTGATATTCGGCATGATGGGGATCCTCAACCTGGCCCACGGGTCCCTCTTCATGGCCGGGGCGTTCATCGCCGCCGACGTGGCCGCCCGGACGGGAAGCTTCGAGCTGGCCCTGCTGGCCGGGGTGGTGGGGGTGGCAGTGGTCGGGGCCGTCTTGGAGATGGGCGTGATCCGGTTCCTCTATCGGCGCGATCATCTCGACCAGGTGCTGGCCACCTTCGCCGTGGTTCTCATAGCCAATCAGGGGGTGCAGATGATCTGGGGGATCCGCCCCAGGACGGTGAGCCGTCCCCCCTGGCTGGAAGGCTCGATCTTCCTCCTGCCCGGGCTCCGCTACCCCATCTATCGACTGGCCATCATCGTTGCCGGCATCGCCGCAATCCTTCTGCTCTGGCTGCTGATCGACCGGACACGGGTGGGGATGTGGATCCGGGCCGGCAACACCCACCGCTCACTGCTGGGGGCGTTGGGGGTCAACGTCACGGTGCTGTTCACGATGGTGTTCGCCATCGGTGCCGGGCTGGCCGGTTTCGCTGGTGTGGTGGCCGCCCCCTATTTGACGGTGGAGGCGGGCATGGGCGACAACTTCCTGATCCTCAGTTTCGTGGTGATCGTCATCGGGGGTATCGGATCGCTCAAGGGGGCGGTCATCGCCTCGCTCGTCCTCGGGCTGGCGGGAACCTACTCCCAAACCTACTTGCCGTCGATCATCGGCCGGTTTACCGACCCGTCGGCGGCGGCGTCCATCGGATCGTCGATGGCATCGGCGTCGATCTACCTGGTGATGGTGGTGGTCCTCCTCGTGCGCCCCCGGGGCCTCTACGGTGCGTGAGCTCGGGAGGTTGACCCGCCCAGTCCTGGTGACCGTCATCACCCTGGGTCTGGTCGGCGTCTCCCCGCTGTTGGCCGACTCCCTGGAATTGGGATACCTGCGGGGCAGCCTGACCCGTGCCGTGATACTCGGTATGGCGGCCGTCGCCCTCGACTTCATCGTCGGGTACGGCGGTTTGGTCAGTCTGGGCCATGCCATGTTCCTGGGTCTCGGCGCCTACACCACCGGGATTCTTCTCTTCCACCTCTCCCAGGAGACCGGTTGGACAACCGACCAGGCCTTGCTGGCCTGGCCTCTCTCCATGGCCGTCGGGGCCCTCTTCGGTCTCGGGTTCGGGGTTCTGGCCCTTCGCACCCGGGGTGTCTACTTCATCATGGTGACCCTCGCCTTCAACCAGATGATGTTCTTTCTCTTCAATGCACTGGAGCCTTACGGGGGCGACGATGGGGTACGTCTCCCCGGGCGGAGCCGGCTGGGCCCGATGTCGTTGGAGGGCGACCTGACCTTCTTCTACGTGTGCTTCGGTCTCCTGGTTCTCACTGTCGTCTTGTTCAGCATCCTCGTTCGATCTCCCTTTGGATGGGTGGTCCGCGGTGCGAGGGACAACGAGCTTCGTATGCGGGCCGTCGGTGCGGTCACCCGCCGCTACCAGCTGGCCGCCTTCGTGATCTCGGCCTCCTTTGCCTCCCTGGCCGGGGCGTTGGCGGTGAACGAGTCCCGGTTCCTCTCGCCCGACATCGCCCACTGGACTCAGTCGGGAGAGCTTCTGATCATGATCATCGTGGGAGGTATGGGCAGTCTCATCGGGGGAGTGATCGGTTCGGAGGTGCTACTCGTGCTCGAGGAGCTTGCCCTCGACTTCACCAACGATTGGCAGTTCTATGTTGGGATCGGCCTGATCCTGATAGTCCTGGTCGCCCGGCGTGGCGTGGCCGGGTTGGTTTTGGGGGAGGAACGGAATGTCTGAGCTGGAGTGCCGCGGCCTCGACAAGCATTTCGGGAACCTTCACGTGACGCGCTCGCTGGACCTGAAGGTCTCCACCGGACGCATCCACGCCCTCATCGGGCCGAACGGCGCGGGAAAAACCACCGCCCTTGCCCAGCTCAGCGGGGAACTGGCCTCCGATGCCGGGCGGGTCCTTCTCGACGGGGTGGACATCACGGGCGTCGATCTCCCCGGTCGGGTGGATCTGGGCATCTGCCGGTCCTATCAGACCTCCTCGCCCTTTGCCGATTTCACTGTTTGGGAGAACGTGGCGCTGGCCCTGCTTGCCGCCCGGGAGAAACGGTTCCGGTTCTTCACCCGGGCTGCCGGTGACTCGGGGCGCAGACGGCGAGCGACGGAGCTGCTCGAGGAGGTGGGCCTCGACACCGACCCCTCGAGCCCGGTCACCGCCCTCGACCACGGAGCCCTCCGCCAATTGGAGATAGCCATGGTCCTGGCCACCGACCCGTCGATCCTCCTCCTCGACGAGCCCATGGCCGGGATGGCCCCGGGTGAGGCCAGGGCCCTGGCCGGACTGCTGAGCCGTCTTGGCGAGAGACACGGCATCTTGTTGGTGGAGCACGATATGGATGTGGTGTTCTCGGTGGCGCACCAGATCACCGTCCTGTCCGAGGGCGCCATCATCGCTACCGGGACGCCGCACGAGATCCGGGCCAATCCCGACGTCCAGTCCCTCTATCTCAAGGAGAGCTGATGCTGGAAATCGAGGACCTTCACGCCGGCTATGGCTACTCCCCGGTGTTGTTCGGGGTCTCCCTAAATGTCGCCGAGGGAGAGATCGTGGGGATGCTGGGACGCAACGGCATGGGCAAGACCACCACGGTCAAGGCGCTCTTCGGCCTGCTTGCCGCTACCAAGGGATCAATCCGCTTCCGAGGGGAGCACCTTGCCGGACTGCCGCCACACCGCATCGCCCGGGCCGGCTTGGGTCTCGTGCCGGAGGGACGTCAGATCTTCCCCCTCCTCACGGTGGATCAGAACCTCGCCGCCATGGAGCGACCGAGGGGCGGGAGTACCTGGGACCGACGGCGGGTGTACGAGTTCTTCCCCCAACTGGCCGCTCGGGCCGACCAGCGGGGCGACCGGCTTTCCGGTGGCGAGCAACAGATGCTGGCTATCGGCCGGGCCCTGGTCATGAACCCCGATCTGCTCGTCCTGGACGAGGCCGCCGAGGGTCTTGCCCCCTCCCTGCGCAGGGAGATATGGCCCCGTCTCGCCCGTCTCCGCTCCGAGGGTCGGGGGATCCTCCTGATCGACGGGCATGTCTCGGAGGTCTTGGACCTGGCGGATCGGGCGGTGATCATGGAGAAGGGCCGCATCGTGTGGGAGGGGTCGGCCGACGACCTGGCCAGCAGCCCGGAGGTCCGCCGGGTTCACCTCGGTGTGGGGTAGGGGCAGAGCCTCCGGACCCTCAGACGACTCGTCGCTTGGCGGGACGTGGACCAGTAATAATTGACAGGACGTGGACCAGGAATCTAGCTTGATCCGGTAGAAGAGCAGACGACCACACCGCCCCCGGTCAGCGTCTGCTAGGTACAAGGGATATCGACTTGAATACAGGGGCCATACGGCAGCACGTCCCAGCCTCGGCGCGGAATGTCTCGGTCATCGTGCTGATCTCCCTTTGGGTCTTCTTGGCGGCCGGACCGGCACTTCACGCGCAGGAGGCATCGGTCGGCCTTGGAACAGCCGATGATTTCGCAGTTCTAGCCGGCGAGACCATCACCAACACCGGCCCGACGACTATCACTGGCGATGTCGGCTTACATCCGGGAACCGCGGTGACCGGGTTCGACTCGGTGACGTTGAACGGTGAGCTCCACCTGACCGATGCTGTCGCGGAGCAGGCCAAGGTCGATTTGGTCACGGCATATAACGACGCCGCTGGACGGGCGGTGACTGCCACCATCACCACCGAGCTCGGTGGGCAGACCCTGACCGGAGGCGTCTATGACTCGGCTTCGGGGACCTTTGGGATAACCGGGACGTTGACCCTCGACGCCCAGGGTGACCCCAACGCGGTTTTCATCTTCCAGATGGCGAGCACTCTGACCACCGCCTCAGCAAGCAGCGTGAACCTCATCAACGGCGCCCAAGCCTGCAACGTGTTCTGGCAGGTG
>CAZAHX010000112.1:0-1184 GCA_964485005.1 uncultured Acidimicrobiaceae bacterium
GCGTGAGCCTCGACCGCTTGGGCCGCATGAGCCACTGCCTCTGCAACCTGGCCTTCGTTGAAGAGGGCCTGGGCCTCTGCGATTCTCTCTTCCGCACCCCCGTTACCGATGCCGAATGCCTCGAGAGCCTGATCGAGCTCGTAGAGAATACTGCCGGGAGCGGCGCCATTCGACGCCACCGCCACACCGGTCAGACCTGACAGCAGCAACGCCGCCGCCAGGCCAGTGGCCATTTTCTGTCTGAGTGCCAAGACGAACCTCCTGGATCGAGTTGCGGTCCTCTCAGGAACGGCCGTCCCAGCCGGTTCCGGCCTCGTCGACGTGGCGATCTCGGCTGCCCGGGCGGCGAAGCGGGCGATCCTCTCCTCGGGGAGCGGTCGTCGTTCTCCACCGTGCAGCGCCTCCAAGATTGGAGCGAGGGCCGCTAAGTCTTGGTCTTCCGGCATCTCGCCGGAGAGAAGACGTTCGACGTCCTGATCTGAGAACCTGTTGTTCAGCATCTCATTGTCGTAAACGCCGAAGTCGCTCATTGGGTTACGTTCTCCAGGTCGATCACTAACTGCAGGGCGGCCAGAGCCCGTCGCTGCAGTGCCTTTATAGCCCCCTCCCGCTTGCCCAGGACTCGGGCCGTCTCCTCCACGGTGAGCCCGGCGATGATGCGGAGGGCGAGCACATCGCGTTGGCTTTCGGTGAGCCGGTCGAAGGCAGCTCGTAACTCCCCGGCGATCAGCCTCTCCACGGCCTCGGATTCGACATTGCCACCCTCGCTCCCCGCCTCCGTCTCACGGGGTAGTTCGGTGAGGGTGGGGCGGCGATCGTGGTTTCGGCGTTCATCGAGGAGTGTCCGATGCGCGATGACGAAGACCCAGGAGCGGAACGAGCTCTCACTACCGCTGAAGCCGTGGATGCCCCGGGCGACCTTGAAGAACACCTCGCTGGCGGTGTCCTCGGGCTCGGAGGAGCCGCGGCTGGCCAGATAGCCAGTGACCGGGCCGGCCAGGTCGCGGTACAGGGCGGCCCAAGCCCACTCCGCACCGGACTTGCAAGCCTCGAGAACGCGCTCGAAGGCCTCTTCACCCAGGGGCAAGAGAGCTCCTGGCTCGGTCGCCCCGAGAACAGTGAAATGGAGACGCCGTCGTGCACATGACTACCACCTGAAACATTTCGATGTCCGGCCGTGCCGG
>CAZAHX010000112.1:1284-2700 GCA_964485005.1 uncultured Acidimicrobiaceae bacterium
CCTCGAAGTTGTACGATCGCCCGGTGCGGTCAGAGAGCTCGCCCGGCGGTCCTCCCGTGACTGAGGCGGGTGCCGTCGGCCTCCGAGGGCGAATGCTGACCACATCCGAGGGCTCCATGGCCGATGCGTTCGGTGCCAAGGAGTGGGGTCTGCTCGCCGGCATCGCCGCCATCTGGGGCTCCTCCTTTCTCTGGATGGACATCGGGCTCGACTCGCTCCAACCGGGAGTCATCGTCATGGTGCGTGTCCTTCTCGGCACGGCCGCCCTGAGTGTCTTCCCGCGGGCCCGGAAGCCGGTCCCCCGCGCCGACCTCCCCCGGATCGCCTTTCTCGGGTTGGTGTGGATAGGCATTCCACTCTCACTCATTCCGATTGCGCAGCAGTGGGTCGACTCCTCCGTGGCCGGGATGCTCAACGGGGCCATGCCCCTGACGGCGGCGGCGTGGGCGACCGTCCTTTTGGGTCGATGGCCGGGCCGGATTCAGATCGTCGGGCTGGCGGTCGGGTTCGTGGGAGTGGTGGCCATCTCCTGGCCCGAGTTGACCGCTGCCCGCTCCACCGCGACAGGAGCCGTCCTCATCATCGGGGCGATCGTCCTCTACGGTCTCGCTGCCAACCTGGCGGTCCCGCTCCAGCAGCGTTATGGAGCGCTGCCGGTGCTGCTGCGAGCACAGATCGCGGCCCTCTTGGTAGTGGTGCCCTTCGGTGTCGCACAGCTACCCGGCTCGGAATGGTCGACGGGCCCGGCGCTTGCCATGCTCCCGCTCGGCATTCTCAGCACTGGTCTCGCATTCGTCATGATGGCCAACCTGGTCGGCCGGGTAGGCGGGACTCGAGGCTCGGTCCCCATCTACCTGATCCCGGTAGTCGCCATCGTCCTGGGTGTTGCACTCCGGGACGAGTCGGTAGCGCTGGTGGCCCTGATGGGGACTCTCTTGGTGCTCGCCGGCGCCTGGCTGACGTCACGACGGGACCGACGGAGCCGAGATCAGTCGGCCTCGATTATGTAGCGCGGGCCCGGGCCCCGCTCGGCGGCCACATCTCCCGGGTTGAGGATCGAGCAGCGTTTGAGTGACAGGCACCCACATCCGATGCAGCTGTCGAGACGATCTCGAAGTCTCTCCAGCATGGCGATGTGGGCATCGAGGCGGGGCCGCCACGACGCCGACAATTCCGCCCAGTCCTGCTGATTCGGGGTGCGGTTGTCGGGCAGCGACGACATGGCCTCGGCGATCTCCTGGAGGGTCAACCCGACTTCCTGGGCGATCTTGATGAAGGAGACACGGCGAATCGTCGCCTGGGCGTAGCGGCGATGTCCGGAATCGGCCCGATCGGCGTCGATCAGCCCCTCTTTCTCGTAGTAGCGAAGCGCTGAGGTGGCCACCCCGGTGCGACGGCTCAACTCCCCGATGGTCA
>CAZAHX010000112.1:2800-6757 GCA_964485005.1 uncultured Acidimicrobiaceae bacterium
TCTCCCGTCACTGCGATTCAGAACCTGGGAGTCAGCTCGCTCTCGCTCTTGTCTTCAGGCTCCTCGTCGTCGAGGTCGAGGATGGCGCACATGGTCCGGGCCAGTTGGGCCATGGCCACGGCGATGTCCGGATCCAACTCTCCCTGTTCCACCTGACGCATCGCCTTCTCCAGCCGGGAGTAGACCCTGGTGAGTCGCGCCGTTCCCTTCCGCTTCAGCTTGGCACGGGCGTCCAGCGCCTTTCGATAGCCGTCCGCGACGGCTCGGTCCGGATCGTGGGGATAGCAGTAGCCGGATGGGCTGAGGATGGGAGACCGGCAGGGGAGACCGTCGTTGGTCAGGCCCAGGCAGCCCGCCGGCTGCTCGTCATCCATGACCTCGGACTGATCCGCAGGCTGGGCGGAGTCGTCCTCGATGGTCGGCCGGTCGGGCTGGCGCCAGGCGTCCTGGAGCGGCTCCGGTTCGGACACGACCGAGAGGGTCGTCACCTCGACGACCTCTTCCTCCACGTACTCGGGTATCTCGAAGAGGTCGGTCTCGGCAGCGGCCGGTTCGGAGTCGGCGACATCGCTCGTGAGGGCTTCCTCGATCGTCGGCGACGCCTCTGCTGTTACCGCGGGCGGAGTCGAGGGCGTCACGATGGCCGGCGTGGGCCCGGGGGACTCCGACCCGAACCTATCCAGCCAGGAGCGCAGACGGGAGCGTCCCCGGGCGGGGCCGGACACACTTTCGATGGCCGGTAGCCCGGAGTAGGCGAAGGAGATGGTGTCGTCTGCCACGAAGTGGAGATCCTCGCCTGCCACTGTCATGGCAAAGGTGTCGCCCTCGAGCCGGCGCACCCTCACCGTCTCCAGTGGCCACGCGCCGAGGCCCCCGCTCTCGGACTCGACAGCGAGATGATGTCCTGCCACCTCGAGGTCGACCCGAAGCCCGGGACCTGGCTCACTCGGCAAAAGCAGCTGTCCCTTGAATCGCAAGTGCACCTCCGTCTCCCCTAGATGTCGGCAATACGACGGCGAGTCTTAACGCATCTGTCGTGGATGGGTTTGCCCCCTTGGCGGCGCGGGTACTGGCAGCGAAACCGAAAGTAGGTACCAGGAGGCCCCGATTGAACCGTGAGCACTTTGACGAGCTCTTGTATCAGGCGATGGAGACCGAGCTGGGTGGGGAGCAGGTCTATCTGAAGGCGCTGGAGTGCGCTCAGAACGACGATCTCCGCAAGGAGTGGAAGAAGTACCTGGACGAGACCCGCGAACACCAGGAGATCTTGCAGAGGATCTTCAATGCCGCCGGCCTCGACCGGGACACCGAGAGCCCGGGCCGGAAGGTGGTCAGGCACAAGGCGCAGGCCTTGATCGAGGCGATGGACATGGCCCTCGCCGAGGCCGGTCCGGACGCCGCCCAGCTGGTGGCAGCCGAATCGGTGGTCGAGGCTGAGACCAAGGACCATCAGAACTGGGAGTTGCTGATCAGGGTCGCCGGGGTCACCTCCGGAGATCTGGCGTCCGAGCTTCAGAAGGCCTACGACCAGGTCGGTGAGCAGGAGGCGCACCACCTCTTCCACACCCAGGGGTGGGCCAGGGAGCTATGGATCGACTTCCTCGGGATGGAGGCCGTGATGCCCCCGCCGGAAGAGGAGAAGAAGGTAAAGACTCAAATAGGGGCGTCCCGCGCCGAACAGCAACGCGACGACTACAAGTAGTTCACCGTGCGTGCGCGCCCGTGCGCTCCGAAATGTCCCTGATGCCCAATCCGATCAGGATGAACACCAAGCCCATCAGGATCGCCATCCCGGCGACACTGAAGGCGACCACCGAGGTGATTGGCTAACCCAGATGCGTGCGGCCCGTCGTTTGAGGCCGACGATATCGAAAGCATTGTCCTCCCCGTAGGGGCGTTGTGCCCAAGATCGCCGGGACCAACGACGATTTCGATAGCCTCGAGTGATGAGGCCGGTGTGACCGAGAGCGAGGATTTCTACCACGGCGCCTACCCGGTCGTCTCCGGCGAGGTGACTCTGCGCGTGGTGGAGCGGGGTCCCCGAGACGGGACCCCGGTGCTCATGCTCCACGGCTGGCCCGACTCCGCCCGACTGTGGCGATACCAGGCAAGAGCCCTGGCCGATGCCGGGCTGCGCGTCCTGATCCCGGACCAGCGTGGCTTCGGCGGCTCGTCCCGACCGACCGACGTGGCTGCCTACTCGATGTCGAATCAGTTAGGTGACGCCCAGGCGGTACTCGACCACGCCGGTGCCGCACGAGCCCACGTCGTAGGTCACGACTGGGGTTCCGTCCTCGGCTGGCTGCTCGGCGCCCACCTCCCCGACCGGGTGTCGAGCTTGACCGCGATCTCGGCGGGCCACCCGGCGGCATTCCTCGACGCCGGGCTTCGCCAGCGTGCCCGGTCTTGGTACATGCTCCTCTTCCTCTTCGAAGGGATCGCCGAGCGCTTCCTCTCCGATGACGACTGGGCCCGTTTCCGGCGCTTCGTTGGCCGCCATCCGGAGACCGAGAACTGGATTGCCGATCTCTCCCGTCCCGGGGCGCTCACCGCCTCCCTCAACTGGTACCGGGCCAACATGCCCGCAGAGGCCTACCTGCAGGACGAAGCCAACACACCCCCGGTCACCGGGGATGTCATGGGGATCTGGAGCACTGGGGACTTGGCCTTGCTCGAGGAGCAGATGACTGGCTCGGAGAAGTATGTGAGAGGGAAGTGGCGTTACGAGCGGATCGACGATTCGTCACACTGGGTCCCCCTCGACGCTCCTGATCGACTCTCGGGGCTCCTCTTCGACTGGATCGGGTCCCGATAGGACCGTCCCGGCTCCGGGTAACTACGGTAGAGAAAGACCGCTATCTGGGAGTACGTATGCCCCACCGTAACGAGGAATTGGTCCGACAGGGGTTCAAGGCGTTTCAGCAAGGTGACATGGAGACCCTTTCACAGCTCTTCGCCGACAATGCCACATGGCACTCAGCGGGGGACAGCCCTGTCAGCGGGGTCTTCACAGGCAAGGACGAGATCTTCGCCAACTTCGGCGAGGTCCAGCAACGTGTCGACACCCTGGAACAGGACATCCACGACGTGCTGGCCAATGACGATCATGCCGTGGCCCTGGTCAAGGTCAAAGCCACTAGGGACGGAAAGCAACTGGAGCAGGACCAGGCATTCGTGTTCCATGTCGACGACGAGAAGGTCCAGTCGGTCTGGTTGCTCAATTTCGACACCCGTGAGGCCGACGAGTTCTGGTCGGACTGACCGGGCGAGACGGCCTCAGCGGTGGCGGAGGTCGATGACCGAGCCAGGGGTGAGGCCGCTCTCCACGGCGTCCCAGAACCGACGGGCCGCCTCGTCGGGTGCGACCAGGTCACCCTCCTCGTGGAGCTGGCGGAAGCGGTTGACGTCCGGGAAGTCCTCGGCGGAAGTTGACCTGATCTCCTCCTGCATCGAAGTGTCGATCACTCCGGGAGCGATCGCTGCCACCACCACCGCCCCGCGTCGACGCTGTTCCTCTCCGGCATTGCGGACCCACTGGTCGAGGGCTGCCTTTCCCGCGCCATATGCCGTCCAGCCGGCGTAAATGCTCGAAGCTGCACCCGAAGTGATCATCACCAAGACACGCTCTCCGGCTCTTGGCGCAGCCGCCGCGAGAAAGGCATGTCCCAGGACCTGACCGGCAGCACTGTTGAGCAGGACGTTGTCGGTGTAGGCGTCGAAGTCGACCTCCCCGGCGAACCCGATCGGAGAGAGCGTGCCCGCGGCGTGGACCAGCACCAGGCGCTGCGGGTCGGTCTCGTCGATGATCTCCTGGATCAGTCGGCCGATGTCTCGCCAGGAACCGGGCTCGGAGAGGTCCGCTCGGAGATGTTCGATCCCGCTGCCTGCGGGTGGCCTCGATCGGCTGATATCGACGACGCGGGCCGGGAAGGGGACAGCCTGAGCGATGGCCAACCC
>CAZAHX010000113.1:0-6722 GCA_964485005.1 uncultured Acidimicrobiaceae bacterium
CCCAAGATGGCCGATGGCGCCTCGATCGTGAACGTGGCCTCGTCGGCCGGCATGGGATGGGCGGGCTCGGTCGACCTGCTCAGGGATTTCGACGGTGTCCCCTTCGAGCGCGAGGCGCTGGAAAGGTTCGCCGCCCGGCACGGGCTGGAGGGCGGAGGACGGAGCTACTCGTTCTCGAAGGAGTTCGTGGTGACCTGGACGATGAGGATGCGCTGGGCGTGGCGGGACCGAGGCATCCGGATGAATGCGGTCAGCCCGGGACCGGTCGACACCCCGATACTCCGCGACTTCATCGAGACCCTGGAGAGGGCGCCGAGGGTCATGGAGATCATGGACCGGCCGGGGCGGCCATCCGAGATCGCCCCGGTGATCGTCTTCCTGCTCACTGAGGGGGCCGCATGGCTCCGCGGCTGCAACCTCGCCATCGACGGCGGTCTCACCAGTCACCTCCTCATGGAGCATCACGGACTGGAGTGAGAGCGGTGGCCGACTATCAGGTGGCGATCGTCGGCGGGGGCCCGGTGGGCCTCGGGATCGCCGTCGACCTCGGCCTGCGCGGCGTTCGCACCGCCCTGGTGGAGAGTCACACCGATCCCCAACGCATACCCAAGGGGCAAAACCTGACCCAGCGCACCATGGAGCACTTCCGCTACTGGGGCGTGGAGAGCGAGGTCCGGGCGGCCCGCGTCATGCCCGAGAGCTACCCGAACGCCGGGGTTACCACATACCGAGACCTGATGAGCGGATACAACTTCCCGTGGTGGCGGCGTAGCACCGTGAACGACTTCTACTTCACTCGCAACGAGCGGATCCCGCAATACGAGACGGAGCGGGTGCTGAGAGATCGGGTCGCCGGGCTCGAGACCGTGGAGGCCTTCTACGGCTGGACGGCGACCGGGATCGACCAGGACAAAGACGGAGTCGCGGTGCAGATTGGCACCGGCACGGGGAAGCGGACGCTGGCCGCCGATTGGCTGGTCGGATGTGACGGCAGCCATTCCACCGTCCGGGGGGCGGTCGGGATCCCGGAGGAGCGCAGTGACCACGACCGGAAGATGGTGCTACTGGTCTTCAGGTCGAGGGAGCTCAACCGCCTGGTGTCCGGGTTCGGAGAAGTCTCTTTCTTCAAGATCATCGATCCCACCCTGGATGGGTACTGGAAGTTCCTCGGCAGAGTCGACATGGAGGGAGGCTGGTTCTTCCATGCCCCTGTGGAAGAGTCGGCAACCGACGACCCGCGAGCCCTCGAGCCCCTTCTCCACGAGGCGGTGGGTGCGGAGTTCGACCTCGTCTTCGATCATGTCGGGTTCTGGGACTTGAGGATCGCCGTGGCCCGCCAATATCAAAAGGGAAGGGTCTTCATCGCCGGGGACGCCGCCCACAGCCACCCGCCCTACGGCGGCTACGGGATCAACACGGGGTTCGAAGATGCCCGAAACCTGGGTTGGAAGCTGGCGGCGGTCATCGAGGGCTGGGGCGGAGATGTCCTCCTCGAGACCTACGGGCAGGAGCGGCAGCCGGTCTTCCGCTCCACCGCCGACGACTTCATCCAAGCGTTCATCGATAGTGACCGTGAGTTCCTCGACCGGCACGATCCGGCTCGGGACCGGGCCGAGTTCGAGAGGGCGTGGGAGGACCGCGCCAAGGGGGCAGGAACCGGTGTGGCCGACTTCGAGCCCCACTACGAGGGCTCCCCACTGGTCTTCGGACCCCCCGACGGCAAGTCGGGTGCGGTCGGTGAGCACTCCTTCCGGGCCCGCCCCGGGCACCATCTCCCGCCCGCCGAGCTCTCTGGTGGAGCAGACCTGTTCGAGTCGCTAGGGGCGGGTTTCGGACTGATCACACTCGACGTCCCTCCCCCCGTGGTCACCCGATGGAGGAACTCGGCCTCAGGGCTGGGGCTGCCCTTGACCGTGGTCGAGGATGATGGCGCCGGCGAGCGCGCCCGCTACGAGGCGAAAATGATCCTGGTCCGGCCCGACCACTACATCGCCTGGGCCGGTGACGACCTCGACACCGAGCCGTCGGGGATCCTGGGACGGGCCATCGGGTCGGAAGCGATAACGGGTCGGTAGCGTCAGCCGCAAATCCGAGGAGGAGCGTGCGCACACAAGTGGCCATCATCGGGGGGGGTCCCGCCGGCTCGCTGCTCTCGCTCCTGCTCGGTCAGGGCGGCATCGACAGCGTAGTTCTGGAAAGCCGCACCAAGGACTACGTGCTATCCCGGATCCGCGCCGGAGTACTGGAGAAGCCCAGTACCGAGTGGCTGCGTCGCGTCGGGCTGGGGAAGAGGATGGACGAGGAGGGTTTCGTCCACGAAGGGATCAACCTCGCCTTCGCGGGGAGGATCCAGCGCATCGATTTCTCCGACCTGGTGGGCGGGTATGTCATGGTCTACGGTCAGACCGAGATCCAAAAGGACCTGTACAAGGCGTTGGTCAGCCACAACGGCGTGCTGCTCGACGAGGCTGAGGACGTCGCCCTGCACGACATCGGTGGCCCCTCGCCGCATGTCACCTTTCGCAGGCGCGGGAAAGAGGAGCGGCTCGACTGTGATTTCATCGCCGGCTGCGACGGGTCTCACGGAGTCTCCCGGGAGTCGATCCCGGCGAGCTTGCGCAAGACCTATGAGCGGAGCTACCCGTTCGGATGGCTGGGCATCCTCTCGGAGACCACGCCCGTGAACGAGGAGCTGATCTACGCCAACCACCCCCGCGGCTTCGCCCTCTGCTCGATGCGAAACGAGAACCTGAGCCGTTACTACATCCAATGCGACCTCGACGCGGACATCGAGGCATGGCCCGACCAGACATTCTGGGACGAGATCCGACGCCGCCTGCCCGCTGAGGCCGCCGAGCGGATGGTCACCGGCCCTTCGATCGAGAAGTCGATCACCCCGTTGCGCAGCTTTGTCTCCGAGCCGATGCAACACGGGAGGCTCTTCCTGGCCGGGGACTCGACCCATGTCATGCCGCCCACCGGCGCCAAGGGCCTGAACATGGCGATCTCAGACGTCATCCTCCTCGCCGATGCTCTGACCAGGTACTACGAAGAAGGCTCCGAGGAGGCTCTCGACACCTACTCGGACATCGCCCTGCGCCGGGTGTGGAAAGTGATCAGATTCTCCTGGTGGATGACCGGGCTCATGCACCGCCTCGAGGAGGAGGGTGATCTGGGACAGAAGATCCAGGAGGCCGAGCTGGACTACGTGGCATCCTCTAGGGCGGCGCAAACCGCCCTCGCCGAGAACTACACCGGTCTGCCGTTGAGATGAGAGTCAGGAGACGCCGATGAGCCGAGATGGGATGAGAAGACGGAGGGAGGTGTTGGGCGACGAGCATGTCGATCGGGCCGAGGCGAGGACAACCGGGTTCGATGCCGAGTTCCAGCAGTGGATCACCGATACCGCCTGGGGAGGGGTCTGGTCGCGGCCCGGGCTCGACACCCGGACCAGGAGCCTGGTGACCATCGCCATCCTCGCCGCCTTGGGCCGGGAGGAGCTCGACATCCACCTCAGGGCGATCGAGAACACCGGGGTCAGCGCCGAGGAGGTGATGGAGGTGCTATATCACGTGGCGATATACGCGGGCATACCCGCCGCCCACGGCGCCGTCGGCCGCGCCAAGCACATTTACGAGGGAGAAGGAGAATGACCGAGCCCATCGTGAGGCACTACGGCCCCAAGGCCTACACCGATCACCCGCCATTCAGCTACCCGGATTACCGGTCCACCGTGATGCGAGCCCCGGTGAAGGACATGGTGAGCATCGTGCAGACCCTGTCGGAGAGCACCGGGCCAGGACCGGTTTGGAGCGAGGTCGCCGAGGAGGACGCCGACCTCACCACCAACGCCGGCACCGGGGGGACCGCCATCGGGCAGCGCATCATCGTCACCGGGAAGGTCCTCGACGAGAACGGCGACCCCGTGCCCAACACCCTCATCGAGATCTGGCAGGCCAATGCCTCGGGCCGCTACGCACATTGGCGGGACGAAGATCATCCCGCGCCGCTCGATCCCAACTTCCTCGGCGCCGGCCAGTGCATCACCGGCGCGGAAGGTGAGTATCGATTCACCACCATCGTCCCCGGCCCCTACCCCTGGCCGAACCACCCCAATGCCTGGCGCCCGTCGCACATCCACTTCTCCCTGATGGGGCCGGCACTTGGCACCAGACTGGTGACCCAGATGTACTTCGAGGGCGACCCCCTCCTCCCCCTCGATCCCATATACAACTCGGCTCCGCCTCACAGCCGGGAGCGGATGGTGGCCGCCTACGACCACGGGGTGACCGAGGAGAACTGGGCGACTGGATACCGGTGGGACATCGTCGTTCGCGGCCCTCTCGCCACCCCGATCGACGAAGACGACGACTGATGGGTCGACTCGGCGAGACCCCCTCACAGACGGTGGGGCCCTTCTTCTCCATAGGGCTCTCCGGAGAGGGTGAGAACGTGCTGGTCTCCGACGGGGTGGCGGGAGATCGCATCCGCTTGGTGGGGAGAGTCGTCGACGGCGAGGGCCAGCCCGTTGGGGATGCTCTCATCGAGCTGTGGCAGGCCAACTCTATGGGGCGTTACCGGCACCCCGACGACACCCGGGACGAGATCGTCTTGGATGAGGCCTTCACCGGATTCGGTAGAGCGGCAACCGAGTTCGAGACCGGGGAGTACTGGTTTCAGACCATCAAGCCGGGCCGGGTACCCGACCCCGAAGGCGAGCTACAGGCGCCGCATCTCAATCTCATCGTCCAGGCTCGCGGGATGCTCAACCCACTGTTCACCCGGGTCTACTTCCCCGACGAGGAGGAGGCCAACCGGTCCGACCTGGTGCTGGCAATGGTCCCAAAGGACCGCCGCGACACCCTGGTGGCGGTCCGGGAAGGTGACGAGCCTGCCGTCTACCGGTTCGACATCCGTCTTCAGGGGGAGAGCGAGACCGTCTTTCTCGACTTGTGAGGGGCCACGCATCTAAGCGTGAGTAATTGACGTCGCTGAGCGACGTCAATTACTCACGCTTGACTACTCAATCCCCCGGTAGCCCCCTCCATCGCGGCCACCTCCAGGTCGAGGCCGAGATCGGTGCGACAGGTGGCATGGAGGAAGCAGGTCTGTTCCCCCATGTCGAGGGTCTTCCGGGAGAATTCCTCACCTTCCGGGGTGACCAGGTAGACATGGGTCTCCACGGGCTCGGCTCGGCCGGGCTCGCCTGAGCCTCCGGCGACGCCCGGCGTGAAGTGGGTGTCCTGGACGATGCGGTACTCGTCGAGCCGCTTCTTCGTGATCCGTGCATAACGCCCGAACTGGGTCATGAAGCAGAAGGCCAGCCCGGCAGACAGGTATGAGGCGGCGTCGGGCGCCCGACCCGATCCCCCCGACTCGGGGGCTTCGTCCGACAGGAAGCGAAACTCCGAGCCCACCGGTGCGAACAGATTCTCCACGATCTCCTTGACCCCGTCCTCGCGGAGAGTGCACACCGCCCGGAGATGGAGCCGGCGGCTTTGCGACTCCTGGAGGCTGGAGCCGGCGCCACCCGGGACCCCTTCCACCTGGTCGGCCGGCTTGAGCCTCACCATGAGGTCCTCGGCGACTACGACATTGGCGATCTCCACCCGGTCGAAGAGATCCCGCGGGTCTGGCTGAAGGAGTACGTCGAGACCCTCCACCTCTCCGACCGTGATCTCCTCGCCGTTGTGAGATAGCTTGAACCTGCTGTTGAGGACCCCGCCGAGAAGGCCGGAGGCGGGTGAGGAAGCCACCGCATCCTCGACGAGCCGGGCCACGACATCCTCGTCGGCATCGGCGGCGATCTCGGCGACGAGACGGGGAGGCCCCGCTCCCCCGGTCATGGTCCCCTGAACCGCAGACCCCTCCATGGAGTAGAAGGTGTCCAAGGTGAGCCGTATGTCGCGGATGTCGACATCACGCTCGGAGGCGAGAGCGGTGATCTCGTTCATGTAGGAGGAGACCATCCCGGCAATGAAGGTGCACAACGGGCAGGGCGCTTGGTCGTGCCCGTCGAGATATGGCCCTTCGTCACTGACCAGCCGCCAGGCCCGGCCGGTAGCCCCATTGACCACCAGGGCCTCTTTCTGCATCCCGGCAAGGGCGCGCGCCCAGGTGCGCACCGGCACACCGAGCCGAACATCGGGCGCCTGGAGGCCAATGCCGTCCGCGTTGCCGATGGGGAAGAAGGACGGACGGGGGTCCGCTCCGAGGATGTCTTCGGCTTGGGGCATGGCCCGACCCTACCCCTTATCCTGACCTCCCGGTGAGGCCGCCAACGCACGAAACACGGCAACGACGGGATGACCCATGCCGAAGATGACATCGCTGCGTGACGCGATTGCCACCCATGTCCACGACGGGGACACCGTGTGCATGGAGGGGTTCACCCATCTCATTCCGTTCGCCGCCGGGCATGAGGTGATCCGGCAGGGGCGTCGCGATCTCACTGTGATCCGCATGACCCCCGACCTGATCTACGACCAGCTGATCGGGGCGGGGTGCGTCGCCCGGCTGGTGTTCTCCTGGGGCGGCAATCCCGGCGTCGGCTCACTGCACCGCCTCCGCGACGCGGTGGAGAACGGCTGGCCTCGGACCCTGGAGATCGAGGAGCACTCCCATGCGGCAATGGCCAACGCCTACTGGGCGGGGGCGGCCGGTCTCCCCTTGGCCCTGTTCCGCGGCTATCTGGGCTCACAGTTACCCGAGGTAAACGAGAG
>CAZAHX010000114.1:0-6695 GCA_964485005.1 uncultured Acidimicrobiaceae bacterium
CGGGACCACTCCGAGAAGGAGCCGATGTACACGTCGGGCATGTCCCGGCCCGCCAGCACCATGGAAAGCACTCCGTGGCAGGCGGTGACCCCGCTGCCACAGGACATCACGGCGTCGGACCCGATGTCCCGGTAACGCTGCGCCAGCGTGGCAGGGGCCAGAAACCGGCCGTTGGGGGCCAGGTTCCCCTCGGCGGGGAGGTTGATGGCCTCGGGGATGTGCCCCGCCTTTGGATCCACCGGCTCCTCGATGCCGGCGTAGCGGTTGGCCGCGCGCAGGTCGATCAGCGTCCGGCCGTCGAGGTCCTCACGTTCGGCCACTCCCGAGAATGACGCCGGGCCCGGGTACACGGCTGGGACGGGGCGAATGCGCCCGGTTTCGACGGGCTTGCCCTCGCCGACCCAGGCCTGGAAGCCCCCGTCGAGCAGCCGGGCGCGTCGATGGCCGATCGAGCGGAGCATCCACCACAACCGGGCGGCGATCATCCCCATGGCGTCGTCGTAGACCACCACCTCGGACTGGGGGGTGATCCCGAGCCGGCCCAGCGTGGCCAGAAACGCGCCGGGGTCGGGCAGGGGATGCCTTCCCGGGCCGGTCTCCCCGGACAGGTCCCGGTCGAGGTCGACGAAGACAGCTCCCGGGATGTGCCCCGCCTCGTAGGCGGCTACTCCGTGGGAAGGGTCGGTGAGTGACCACCTGATGTCGCAGAGGACCACCTCCCGAAGCCGTCGGCTGAGCTCCTCGGTGTCGATTAGAGGGGGCGGGATGGCCTACTCCTCCTCCCCGCCGTCTTGGCTCATCTCCCGGCCGACTCCGCCGATGGTGTCTCCCAGCGCCGCAGCGAGCGACGCTGCCGTGACCTTGAGTCTCCGGCGCAGCTCGGGATCCTCCAAGACCGCCGACATCGACGAGGAGACCTGGTCCCAGACCCCGGCCAGGGTGGTGACGGCTTTACGGATCTCCTCCTCGGTGGGGCCCTTCTCGTCGGCGACGCTCTTATAGGTCTCCTTGAGCCGATCGCCCAGCTCGCCCATCTGGTCATGGACCTTCTCCCAGGGATCGGACGTTGCTCCGCCCGTAGGATCTGGTTCGTGCGTCTTCACCTGCTCGATGGTACCTACGAGCTATTTCGCGCCCACCATGGGAGACCGGAGCCCGTACTCGGGGTCGACGGCCACGACATCCGGGCCACGCTGGGCATCGTCCAGTCGACCCTCGCCTTGCTCCGCGAGCCCGGTGTGACCCATCTCGCAGCAAGCTTCGACACCGAGATCGAGTCGTTCCGCAACGACATGTTCCCGGGGTACAAGTCGTCGGTCGGCATGCCGGAGGACTTGCTCAGGCAATTCCCCTTTGCAGAGGACGGTCTGGAGGCGATCGGCGTCGTGGTGTGGCGCAATATCGAGCACGAGGCGGATGACGCCATCGCCACCGCCGCCATCCGCTGGGTGGAGGAGGTCGAGCAGGTGGTGATCGTGACTCCCGACAAGGACCTGTGTCAGGTTGTGGTGGGGGACGCCATCGTCACCTACAACCGGATCACTGGGGCGAGGCTGAACGAGGACGGGGTCGTGGAGAAGTTCGGGATCCACCCCGAGTCGATCCCGGATTATCTGGCACTGGTGGGTGATGCTGCCGACGGCGTGCCCGGGCTCCCCGGCTGGGGCGCCAAGTCTGCGTCAACCGTTCTGGCCCGTTATCCCCGTCTCGAGCTCATCCCCGACGACCCCGCCGACTGGGAGGTGATGGTGCGGGGCGCGCCGCGACTCGCGGCAGCTTTCAGGGAGAGACGGGACGACGCCTATCTATACAGGGAGCTGACGACGCTTCGACTCGATGTCCCCCTCGAGGAGGAGTTGTCGGACCTGGAGTGGAAGGGTGTCCCACGGGAGCGATTCGTCGTGTTCTGCGAGTCGATGGGTCTCGATCCCGAGCGCTTCAGAGTCGATCGGTGGGCCGCTCCTCCCCTGTGACCTACTCCCCCCGCTCGCCGGGGGAGTACTCGCCGGAGGCGGGGGAGGGGCACTGCCAACGGCCCGACCTCGCGGGGGACCAGGGGGTCACTCGTCCTCCTCCCAGACGACGTCGAAGCGGTCGTTGCAGTCGGCGCATCGGTAGGCGAGCGCGGTACCAGGCTCGGGCTGCTCGTCCTCGGGAAGAAAGCTGATCAGATGGGCGGTGCCTCCACACTCGATGCAGATGATTTCCCGGGCGATGGGGCTCATGTCTCCATCCTCGGTCGGCGCCGGAGGAGGATCAAGGAACCCAGGACGCCGGCGACGAGCGAGCCGGCGAAAATGCCCACCTTGGCCAGATCAGTGATCTCCGCGCCGGTGAAGGCGAGATCGGTGACGAAAAGGGAGACCGTGAAGCCGATGCCGGCCACTCCGGCCACGCCGACGACGTGGTTCCAGGTCGTGCCGACGGGCAGGCGACCAAGTCCGAGACGCACCGCGGCGAAGCTGAACGCGCTGATCCCCAGCAACTTCCCCGCCACCAACCCGGTGGCGATGCCCAGGGCCACCGGCGAGATGAGAGCCTCGCCGATATTCACCCCGCGCAGATCGATCCCCGCGTTGGCCAGGGCGAACAGGGGAACTATCAGATAGGAGCTCCAGGGGGTGAGTTTGTGTTCCAATCGGTTGAGAGGCGCGACCGATTCGGTGGCCATCTTGGCGATGAGCAGAGCCTCGTGATCGGCGTGTTCCTGCGCCCGCACGCTCTCCGGTTCCAGCGGGAACTGGTCGAGGATCGACCGGGCTCTGCCGTCGAATTCCCGGGGGCGGTAGTAGGGCCGGGCCGGGGTTATGAAACCCAATGCCACCCCTGCCAGGGTGGCATGGACCCCTGACTCCAGGGTGAAGAACCAAATGGCCAAGGCCATCGGGACATAGAACCAGAGTGCTCGGACATTGACTCTCGCCGCCACCCAGACCAGTAAGAGCCCCCCGGTTGCTGCGGCGAACCACGCGCTGCTCAGCTCGCTGGTGTAGAAGAGGGCGATGACGGCGATCGCCCCGATGTCGTCGGCGATGGCCACCGCGAGCAGGAAGAGCTTGGCACCGGCAGGCACTCGTGACCCGAGCAGCGCCACTACTCCGACGGCGAAGGCGATGTCGGTGGCCATCGGGATCCCCCAGCCCCGAAGCGCTTCGCCACCGGTGCCCAGGTTGAAGAGGAGGAAGATCAGGGCTGGGATGATCATCCCGCCCAGGGCGCCCATCACCGGGAGCGCCGCCGCCCTCGGGTCGCTGAGGTCCCCGAGGACCAGCTCCCGTTTGATCTCCATCCCGACGACGAAGAAGAAGATGGCCATCAGCCCGTCGTTGATGAAGGCGTGAAACGTCTCCTCGAAGTGGAAGTCGAGGAAGGTGATGCTGACGTGCTCCTCGAGGAGCGAGAAGTAGACATCGGACGCCGCGCTGTTGGCCCAGACGATGGCGGCGATGGCGGCAAGGAGCAGAACGATCCCCGAGGACGCCTCGATCTGGCTGAAGCGGACGAAGGGGCGGATGAATGTTTGGGGGACCCAACGATCCGATGTCGCCCAGGTCCGGTGGCGGGAGTCCATCAACCCACAGATCTCCCCGCGGACCGGAGCATCTCGCAGGCCTCGGCCACCCGCTCGGCCATCCCTACCTCGGCCTTCTTCATGTACGACCTGGGATCGTAGACCTTTTTGTCACCCACCTCCCCGTCGACCTTGAGAACACCGTCGTAGTTCTTCATCACGTGGTCGACGATGGGGCGGGTGTAGGCGTACTGGCAGTCCGTGTCGATGTTCATCTTGATCACGCCGTAGTCGAGGGTCTCGTGAATCTCCTCGAGAGACGAGCCGCTTCCCCCGTGGAACACGAGATAGTGGCGCGCTTCGGGGCCGAACTTGTTCTCGACGGCCTCCTGACCCTCCCGCAGGATGGTCGGGTCGAGCTGAACCGCGCCCGGCTTGTACACGCCATGTACGTTGCCGAAGACGGCGGCGAGCAGATACCGGCCCCGGTCGAAGGTGCCCAGGACCTCGGACACCCTCACCATGTCCTCGGGGGAGGTGTACAACTTGGACCGGTCGACCCCGGAGTGATCGGCGGCGTCCTCGATCCCGCCGACGATGCCGATCTCCAGTTCCAGGATGATGTCGAGCTCGGCGCAGAGATCGAGCAGCTCGGCGGCAAGGGCCAGGTTCTCCTCCATCGGGAGATTCGAGGCGTCGAGCATGTGGCTCTGAAAGAGAGGGCCCTCGCCATCGGCGCGGCGCTGCCGGCTCAGCTCGAGCAAGGGCATGATGAAGCCGTCGACCCGGTCTGGGGGGCAGTGGTCCGTGTGGAGGGCGATGTTGACCGGGTACCGGGGCGCGACGACATGGCCGAACTCGGCTAGGGCGTGGGCACCGAGGGCCATGTCCTTGTTGGACTGCCCGGAGGCGAACTCGCCGGCGCCATACGACATCTGGATGATCCCGTCCGAGCCTGCCTGGCTGAAACCCTCGAGCGCGGCCAGCATCGTGGTCGAGGAGGTGACGTTTATCGCCGGGAAGGCATAGCCCCCGTTGCGCGCCGCGTCGAGCATCTCGGCGTACTTCTCTGGTGTGACGATGGGCAACGATCCTCCCTTTGTCGGGGCATCGACAAGGTAGTCGTTCCGGATTGGCCACTCACAGCCGCCCCCTCATGTGGGTCGTCCGCAGTTAACTTCACCCGATGCGGTCACTCTCCAAGGTGCGCCTTGGCGCGATCACCTCCGCCACCATGGCCATCGCCACCTTCCCGATCATCGTCTTCAGCGTCCTCGCCGCCGACCTCATCGAGGAGTTTTCCATCACCCGCGCCCAGGTGGGGATCCTGGTCGCCGCCACGGGCCTGGTCGGAGCCCTGGTGTCGCCGATCTTCGGCAGGGTCACCGATCGGGTGGGGGCGGTCACTTCGACTCGTGCCGTGCTCGCCTTGGGGGTGGCCACCCTGATCGGGCTGGCACTCTCTCCGACCTATGTGTTGCTGGTGGCGGCGTCCTTGCTCACCGGGATTCCCAACGGCTGGAGCAACCCGGCCACCAATGCCCTGATAGTGGTGAACGTCCGCGTGGGCGAGCGCGGTGTGGTCACCGGGATCAAGCAGTCGGGGGTCCAGATCGGGACGTTCCTCGGTGGCCTTCTGCTTCCGCCCCTGACCGCGCTGTGGGATTGGCGATTGGCCGTGGCGTCCTTCGTGGTGGTGCCCATCGCGGCCCTGGGCGGTCTATGGGGTCGTCGCGACCTGCAGCGAACCGAGCAGTACCCCCCGGACGCCACCGGGCCCATACCCGGCTCGGTGAAGTGGGTTGCCGTCTACGGCACGCTGTCCGGTCTGGCCTCTTCCGCAATGTTCGGCTTCTTCCCCTTGTTCGCCCAGGAGGATCAACTCTGGACTCCCTGGGCCGCCGGGTTCACCGTCGCCGTGATCGGGTTCACCGGAATCGTGGCCCGGATCGTGTGGCCCGCCGCCTCGGAGCGCCGGATCGGTCATGGCGCCACCTTGCGGCTGCTTGCCCTGTTATCGGCGGCCTCGGCACTCATCCTCGCCCTGTCCGCCGCCGGCTGGCTGCAGAGTTGGACGCTGGTGCCGGCGGCGCTCCTTCTCGGAGGGGGAGCCATCGCTTGGAACGCGGTGGGGATGCTCGCGGTGATGGATTTCGCGCCTGCGTCCCTGGTGGGAAAGAGCACCGGTCTGGTGCTGCTCGGTTTTCTCCTGGGACTCGCTGCCGGGGCCCCGATCCTCGGGGCCTCCGTCGACGTGACCGGAAGCTATGTCCCGGGGTGGCTGGGGGCGGCGGCCCTGCTCGGCGTCTGCGCGCTCGTGGCGGGTCGCATCCCGGCCCGCGGTAGCCTCGTCTCTCCGTGAGACTGGTCATCGCCCGCTGCCGCGTCGAGTACACGGGGCGGCTCACCGCCGAGCTTCCCATGGCTACCAGGCTCATCATGGTGAAAGCCGACGGCACCCTGGCGATCCACTCCGACGGCAATGCCTCCAAACCCCTCAACTGGATGGTGTCGCCCAACACCATCGAGGTGCAGCAGGATCGCTGGGAGGTGATCAACCCCAAGGGGGAGCGGCTCAGCATCTTCATCGACGAGATCCTCGAAGATGTGACCCACCACCTCGGCGACGACCCGGGGCTGGTCAAGGATGGCGTGGAGGCGCACCTTCAGGAGTTGCTCGCCACCCGACCTTGGGTATTGGAGCAGGGTCTCTCCTTGATCAGGAGGGAGTACCCGACCGACATCGGTCCCGTCGACCTCCTCTGCGCCGACATCGAGGGCAGGAGCGTTGCCGTGGAGGTGAAGCGGCGCGGTGAGATCAGCGGGGTGGAGCAGCTGACCCGCTACATCGAGCGTCTCGACAACGATCCCCGGCTGGCGCCGGTCCGGGGCATGCTCGTGGCCCAATCGGTCGCCCCCCAGGCCCGGGTCCTGGCCGAGACTCGGGGCATCGAGGCAATCGAGGTCGACTACGACGGGTTGCGCGAGGTCGAGGACGCCGAGCTGCGGTTGTTCGACATCAGGTGATGCTGGACATCGTCTTCTACCAGCCCGAGATACCTCCCAACACCGGCAACGCCATGAGACTGGCTGCGGTCACCGGGAGCCGCCTCCACCTCATCGAGCCTCTCGGCTTCGACATGGACGACGCCAGGCTGCGCCGGGCCGGTCTCGACTATCGGGA
>CAZAHX010000115.1:0-6676 GCA_964485005.1 uncultured Acidimicrobiaceae bacterium
CGCGACGCTAATAGGGCCGAGGAGTCAGGAGACACCGGCGAGATGACGGTTCGTTACGAGAAGTCGGGGCCACGCGCCACCATCACCATCGACGATCCGGAGCGTCGCAACCCGATGTCGGCGGAGACCATGGGCGGGCTCCTCGACGCCACCCGAGAGGCGACCGACGACCCGGAGGTGCGGGTAATCGTGTACACCGGGGCGGGCGACAGCGCGTTCTCCGCGGGAGGGGACCTCTCGGGGGACTTCGTCGACGACCCCGTCGGGCTGCACCGGGCGCGGGGCGCACTCGCCGATCTGTTCCGTCTCATGTATCGGGGGGGCAGGCCCACCGTGGCCCGGGTCAACGGTCACGCCATCGCCGGGGGGTTCGGTCTCGCCGCTGCCTGCGACTTCACCATCTGTGTCGACGACGCCAAGCTGGGCACCACCGAGATCGCGGTTGGCTTGTGGCCCATGATGATCTCGGCCGTCTTGGTCCGGATCATGCCCCGGAAGGTCGCTCTGCAGATGATGCTCACCGGGCGTCTCATCACACCGGAGGAGGCGCAGCGTCTGGGAGTGGTGAGCCGGGTGGTGCCCCGGGAGGGCCTCGACCCCGCGGTCGACGAGGTGGTCGACTCGCTGCTCCGGTTGAGCCCGGCCGCGCTCATGATCGGCAAGGACCACTTCTTCGCCATGGCCGACGCCGACCTCGACACCGCGCTGGACCGTCTCCAGGTGGGGTTGACCGAGATCTCGATGACCGAGGACGCCGCCGAGGGCGTGTCAGCCTTCGTGGACAAGCGCGAGCCCGAGTGGAGGGGGCGCTGAGCGAGAGCTCTACTTGGATCCGCTGGAGATCTGGATCTTCTGCGGCTTGGCCTCGGGCTTGGTGGGGATGGTCACGGTGAGGACGCCGTGGTCGTAGTTCGCCTCCACAGCGGAGGGGTCGAGCGTGCTCCCGAGTCGGACCTGACGACTGTGGGTCCCGGTGGGCCGCTCCCTCACCAGCCAGTTGACGCCCTCCGTGTCTTCGATCGGGCGCTCCGCGGTGACGGCGAGCATTCCGCTCTCCACAGTGACGTCGACCTTGTCCGGATCGGCTCCGGCCAGGTCGAAGCGAAGCGTGTAGACGCCATCCTTCTCGAATGCGTCCATGGGCATGAGGGCCCCGCCGCTCCACTGGTTGCCGAAGGCCCCGAACATCCGGTCCATCTCCTCAAACGGGTCGTAGCCACGTGCCATGAAACGACTCCTTGTGCTCGGCATTTGCTGACAGTTCTGTCGCGGCGGGGAGCATAAAATCTGACAATGTGCCTGTCAATCGCGTTCGGAGTCCTGGCTGAGGGCATTTAGTGCCGCTCCCGATTTAGCCTCACGGGATGCGGCGGAACATCCAGGTCCTCGGTTGGACCCTCGTCTGGAGCGCCCTGTTCATCTTCGGGTTTCTGGGCTGGCAGCTCTTCGGGACCGACTTTCTCAATGCCGGTGTGCAGGCCGAGGCACAGGAGACCCTGGCCACCACCCTCTCCGGGAGGGCGCCGGACACCGCCGAGGCGGTCGACGTGTCGGAGTACCTCGGCTCGGAGCCGTCGACGCCGCAGCCGGACACCGTGGACTTCTACGCCGAGGAGCCGCCGGAACGGGGTGAGGAGCTGGCTTTCCTCCGCATACCCGAGATCGAAGTCGACGAGGTGCTCTTCGAAGGAGTCGATGTGACGACGCTGCGCAAGGGGCCCGGGCACATGACGGGAACCCCGCTCCCGGGTCAGCCGGGCAATGCAGTGATCTCGGGGCATCGGACCACATACGGGCGCCCTTTCTTCGACCTCGACCTGCTCTCGCCGGGCGACCGCATCGAGGTGGAGACGGCCACCGGCACCCATGTGTACTCAGTCCGCGAGATCCTGGTGGTCGAGCCCACCGACGTCTGGGTCGCCGCCGACCGCCCCGGAGGCTGGCTCACCCTCACCACCTGCAACCCGAAGTTCTCCGCCCGGCAGCGGCTCGTGGTCTGGGCGGAGATGGTGTCCGGGCCCAATCTCGACTTCATCAGTCTCCACCTGCAGCGCTTCGGGGAGTGAGCGCTCAGCCGAAGACCAGTCTCTCCAGGGTCTGCCGGTCGAGGATGCCGTTGAACACCTCCTTCACCCGTCCGTCGGCGTCGATGATGTAGGTCGCGGGGAGGCCGATGCGGGGATAGGCCGCCTCGAAGGCGGGGTCGGCGATGCCCAGGGCGTATCCGGGGGAGAGCTCGGCGGCGAATTCGACCGCGGCCTTCTCGGTGTCCTCGACCGCCACGCCCAGCACCATGACCTCCGGGTGCTCGGCGGCAAAGACGTCGATGTCGGGAATCTCCTCCCGACAGGGCAGGCACCACGATGCCCACAGGTTGAGAACGAGGGGCCGGCCGTCTGACTCGAGGTGTTCTGAGAGGTCGAAGACCCCCCCGCCGATGAGTGGAACGGCGAAGTCGGGGGCGGGCCCTCCGGTCCGGGCCGTCTCCGCTGGGCCAGGGTCGATGATCCAGGCGACGGCGAGGGCCAGGACGACGACTCCGACGAACACCCCGGTGAGCAGAAATCGCTGCCGAGGAAGGGGCCCAGGAGTCTCCTCAGACAGCGGCCATCCTCCTCAGGACGTAGTGCAGGATGCCACCGTTCCGCAGGTACTCGACTTCGATCTCGGTGTCCACCCTGGCGACGACGGTGAACTCGGTCACCGATCCGTCGGTATCGGTGGCGGTCACCGCGATCCGCTCCCGTGGCTGCAAATCGTCGTCCACGGCGATGTCGAATCGCTCCGTCCCATCCAGTCCGAACTGGGCAGGGCTTTCGCCCTCGAGGAATTGGAGGGGGAGCACCCCCATCATGACCAGGTTGGAGCGGTGGATCCTCTCGTACGACTTGGCGATCACCGCCTTGACCCCGAGCAGGAAGGTGCCCTTGGCGGCCCAGTCACGGGACGACCCCATGCCGTAGTCGGCGCCGCCGATCACGATGAGGGGGACGCCCTCGGTGCGGTAGTGCATGGCAGCGGCGTGGATCGACTTGACCTCGCCGTCGAGCAGGTCGGTGGTCCATCCGCCCTCGGTGCCCGGGGCCAGATGGTTGCGCACCCTGATGTTGGCGAACGTCCCCCGGGTCATCACTCGGTCGTTGCCCCGGCGCGACCCGTAGGAGTTGAACATCGGGGGCTGCACCCCGTTGGCGATCAGGTACTCCCCGGCCGGGGAGTCGATGGGGATGGAGCCGGCCGGGCTGATGTGGTCGGTGGTCACCGAATCGCCCAGTTTGGCCAGCACACGTGCGCCCTCGATCGATGTGATCGGCTTGATCTCGGGGGTCAGCTCGGTGAAGAAGGGAGGTTCCTGGATGTAGGTCGACTCCGGGTTCCAGTCGTAGAGATCGGACTCCGGGGTCGAGATCTCTCTCCACTCCTCGGTGCCGGTGAACACGTCGCCGTACCTCTCGAGGAACTGACTCTGATGCACGTGCTGGGAGACCTCCGAGGCGATCTCCTCCTGGGTGGGCCAGATGTCACGAAGGTAGACCGGCTTGCCGTCGCGGTCGGTCCCCATCGGTTCCTCGATCGGGTCCCAGTCGATGCTCCCCACGATCCCATAGGCCACCACCAGCGGCGGTGAGGCCAGATAGTTGGCCCTGACGTCGGGAGAGATCCGCCCTTCGAAGTTGCGATTTCCCGAGAGGACCGAGGCCGCCACCAGGTCGTGCTGGTGGATGGCTTCGGAGATGGAGTCGGGCAGGGGGCCGGAATTCCCGATGCAGGTGGTGCAGCCGTAGCCGACGATGCCGAATCCGAGGGCCTCGAGATCGTCGAGGAGCCCGGACTCGGTGAGGTACTCGGTGACCACCTTGGAGCCCGGGGCGAGCGAGCTCTTCACCCAGGGCTTGCGTTGGAGGCCCAGGGCCCGCGCCTTCTGTGCCACCAGGCCGGCGGCCACCATGACATCGGGATTAGAGGTGTTGGTGCACGAGGTGATGGCGGCGATCACGACGGAACCGTCCCGGAGCTCGAATGTCTCGCCCTGGTACTCGACGACGGCCTCCGTCCGCGCCTCCAGAGCATCGGAGGGCCGCGGCCGGCCCCCCTCGTCTTCCCAGCTGACCACGGTGGAGCCTTTGGATCCGCCGTCCTTACCGAAGACGTTGGTGAGGTCGGCCGACCACTGTGACTTCATCGCGGAGAGCGAAATGCGGTCCTGGGGCCGCTTGGGCCCGGCGAGGGAGGGCTGCACGGTCGACATGTCGAGTTCCAAATGCGAGCTGTAGACGATCTCCCGGGAGTCATCACGCCACATTCCCTGGGTCTTGTAGTAGGTCTCTACCGCGTCGATCAGCTTGTCGTCACGCCCGGTCAGCCGGAGATACTCCAGTGTCTTCTCGTCCACCGGAAAGAAGCCAATTGTCGCCCCGTACTCAGGCGACATGTTGGCGATGGTTGCCCGGTTGGCAATGGGCATCGCGCTCAGGCCGGGACCGTGGAACTCGACAAACTTTCCCACCACGCCGTGCTCGCGGAGCATCTCGGTCACGGTGAGGACCAGATCGGTGGCGGTGGCGCCTTCGGCGAGGCTCCCGGTGAGCCGGAACCCGACCACCTCGGGGAGGAGCATGTAGATCGGCTGGCCCACCATGGCCGCCTCGGCCTCGATGCCCCCCACGCCCCAGCCCACGACGCCGAGGCCGTTGATCATGGTGGTGTGCGAGTCGGTGCCCACCAGGCTGTCCGGGTAGAGGTGCTCTCCGTCGTCCCAGACCACCTTGGCCAGGTACTCCAGGTTGACCTGATGGACGATCCCGGTGGCGGGGGGAACCACCCGGAAGTTGGCGAACGCCGACTGGCCCCACTTGAGGAACTCGTATCGCTCCTGATTCCGCTCGAACTCCTTGCGTGAGTTGATGAGGAGCGCGTCGGGACGGTTGAAGGCGTCCACCTGAACCGAGTGGTCGATGACCAGGTCGGCGGGGATGAGAGGATTGACCTTCTGCGCCGCCCCCTCGTCGCCGGTCATCCTGGCGATGGCCTCCCGCATCGCGGCCAGATCGACGATGGCGGGGACGCCGGTGAAATCCTGGAGGACCACCCGGCCGGGGATGAACGGAATCTCCTCCTCCCCGACCGCCGTGGAGTCGTATCTCGCAATTCGGCTGACGTCCTCTTCGGTGACGATGACGCCATCGAGGTTGCGCAACGCCGACTCGAGGAGGACCTTGATCGAGTAGGGGAGGCTCTCCACCCCGTCGAGGACGTCGAGACGGGCGATCGAGCGTGTTCCCAGGGCGGTATCGATGGTGGCCCGGGCGCCGAAGGGGTCCGAGGGGCTCACGCGATGCTCACCGGGACCCTGGTGACACACTCCTCATCGAGGGCCTTGTGGGGGATGACCACCGGGTCGCAGTTCACCGAGAGCCCGCCGAAGAGACCGGCCACGATTCCCCGGTCCAGGGAGCAGATCACCTCGGGATGGCTGGTGGCGGTCTCACCGAACGGGCAATGCGAGGTGAGAAGACGCTGACCCTCCACGTCGGGGTCGACCGAGAACCCGAGACCGGTCATGGCGCTCGCCACCGCCTGCACCGCGTCCTCGTACCCGGGGTCGTTGGGACCTCCGATCTCGGCGGCGAGGCGCTCCCCGTAGGCCCGGCCCACCTTCTCGGCGACGGCCGACACGTCTTGGGGGCCGAGCTCCTCGAGGACCTGGAACAGCATCTCGGTGAGCATCTCGAACCGCCGCGGGGCGAAGTGGACTGTGACCTCCTTGGATGTCGCCTCGTAGGCCTTCGCCGGGCGCCCGGCCCCTGCCGGCTTGCGCTCGGGGCCGGATTTCAGATAGCCGTCGGAGGCGAGGCGATCGAGGTGATGACGGGCCACATTGGGGTGGATGTCGAAGAGGGCGGCCACCTTGGAGGCGGTCATCGGCTCGGCAGACTCTCTGACCGCGATATAGATGGCCCGGCGGGTGGGATCCCCCAGCGCCGCGGTCAGGTCTGAGATACGGCGATCGAGCGTGTCTGTGTCCATCAGGGTTACCACCCGTTAAAAACTATAGTTTGAGCAGGGTTCTAGCCCACCGCCCACCCCGGGAAGTGCATGGTTTCCTCAGAGCAACTGCATCAAGCCGTCGCGTCTCTCGAGACGCCCCTGTTCGTGGGTCACACCCTCGGTGAGCTGGGCCTGGTCAAGTCGGTGGACAGAACGGTGACCGGGAAGGCCAAGATCGGCCTGGTCCTTCCCGCCCCCCATCTGCCCGGTCTCGACGAGAGTCTCGAGGAGGCTTTGGGGCCGCTGGCGAGAGGAGCGGACATCGATATCGAGGTCATGGAGGAGGAGGCGGCGGGGGAGTGGATGAACCGTCTCGACGAGGCCGCCGGCCCGGGGATCGGCGAGCCCGGCTCGGCGACCCGTGTGGTCGCCATCTCCTCGGGCAAGGGCGGAGTGGGCAAGTCGACCGTCTCCACGAATCTGGCGGTCGCCCTGGGCCGCTCCGGGGAGAAGGTCGGCATCGTCGACGGGGACATCTGGGGCTTCTCCATCCCGGCCATGCTGGGAGTCACCCATCCCCCTCTGATGGTCGGGGGAAAGATCATCCCCCCGGTCGCCCACGGGGTGAAGGCGATGTCCATGGACTACTTCGTGGGTGAGGACAAGGCGGTCATCTGGCGGGGGCCGA
>CAZAHX010000116.1:0-6642 GCA_964485005.1 uncultured Acidimicrobiaceae bacterium
GAAGCAGCGCTCGGTCACCAGCGACACCGTCGACCGGATAGATCTCCCGGTGGGGCTGGACACCGTCTGGCAGGTATTCGAAGTCCGCGCTGCCGTCGACCGTCTCCCCGATGAGGAGCGGGAGGTCATCAGGCTCAGCCACTTCGAAGGTCTGACTCATTCCGAGATCGCCGATCACATGGGGATACCCCTGGGCACGGTGAAATCGAGGTCACATCGAGCGCATCAGCGGCTCATCGATCTGCTCGGACATCTGGAGGAGGGATGACAGCCTGCGAACCGACGGACTGCCGCCCTCGTATTGAGGGGGAGGGAGTATGAGCGAAGACAGAGTGAGATATCTGGAGACCGGATCGGGAGCCGATCCCGCCGATAGAGAGTTCCTGGACTCCATCCGCGCCGCTCTGCGCGACGAGGTGACCTGGTCGGATCCGCCCCCTGAGGTGGCAGCACGGATCATGGATGACGTCGCCGCCGGGTCCAGACCTCACGCCCGTCCCCGCCCCGCCTGGCTGGGAGTGGCCGTGGTCCTCGGCGCACTCCTCATCGCCGTGATCGCCGCTGCGGCCGGAGTGTTCACATCCCAACAGGAAGAGGTCGTTGCGATGGAAGGCACCGATATCGAGCGGTCCGCCATCGGCGAGGCGACCATCGGGGCCGCCGGATCGGGGTGGTGGATCCGACTCCAGGTCGACGGTCTCCCCCCGGCCCCCGAGGGCGCCTACTACGAGGGTTGGATGTGGAACGACGAGGGGCAGGGGGTCAGCATCGGCACCTTCCATCTCCGTGATGACGACGAGCCGGTGATGATGTGGTCGGGCGTGGATCCCGCGGACTACCCGTCGATCTGGGTCACCCTCGAGGACGACGATGGCAATCCGGCGGCTTCGGACCGGGTGGTGATGCAGGGCCGCACCGAGGGATAGGCCCTCTCGCCCCGTGTCCTGTGGTGGGTCGTTTTCGAACGGGGGCTTCCTCAAGCGGTGGGCAGCTTTTGCCGATTCAAACCGGTGCCCTTCTCGCAAAGCGCGATACGACGACCTTCACGCTGGTGGCTGGTGGTCAGCGCACTCTGCGCCGCGCTGGCCGTAGCCGCGGCGGTAGTGGCGATCCTGGTGCAGCGTGCCGCCGCCACCCCGATCGGTGAGGGTGAGGTATTCGTCTCCGAAGCGGCCCAAGCGAGGGGGACCATCGCAGAGAGCCCCGACATCGATCTGGGGGTGAGGCGGGCCCGCAACGCCCTGGGCATCGAGGCGGTGGCCGTCGTCGACAGCGACGGCACGACCCTCGCCAGCACCTCCCCATCCATGGACGAGGCCTCGATCACCAGCCCTCTTCTCATGTTCGGAGTCAGTGAGGGAAGATTCGTCGCCGTCGCCGGAACGACCGAGCACGACATCGTCCTCGACGGAGTCACCGAGTGGCCGGCTGGGAGCATTCTCTATCAGGTGGTCTCCCCCCTCGACGACGACACCTCGCTACTCCTCTTCTACGACATTTCCGAGCTGCTTGCTCGCCGGGCCCGTCCGGCCCGCATCGAGTCGGAGACGGTCCAGCTCCTGGGGCTGACCGCGGTGTTCGCCGTCCTCGGGGTGATCGTCTTCCTGGGACACACCCGGGCCTCGCGACGGTACCGGGAGATGGTCGTCGAGTCGCAGCTGCTCCGGGAGCACTCCGAAGAGCTGCGCACGGCCAACATCGAGCTCGCCGAGGCCCGCAACCGCGCCGAGCGGGCCTTGGCTCTCGCCGAGGAGAAAATCCGTATTCGCTCCGAGTTCGTGTTGATGATCAATCACGAACTGCGAACCCCGTTGACCAGCGTGGTCACGGGCTCCCGTCTCGTTCGGGACAGCGACGACCTCACCGAAACCGAGCGGCGGCGCATCCTCGATGCGGTGATCGCCGACGGGACCCGACTCCAGGAGATGATCGACCAGATCCTCACCGTGGCCAGGGTGGAGAACCAGGGGATCTCCTATCCACTTCGTCGCGCCTCCACCGCGGAGGTGATCGTCGCCCTGCGCGGCATCGGCGTAGAAGTGTCCGAAACGCCCGATCCCAGGTCCAATACCGAGCTGTTGCTTCTCACCGACCCCAAGTCACTGTCCCTCCTGGTCGCATCATTGGTGGACAACGCCCGCACCCACGGCGCCGACCGGGTGACGGTGAGTCTCTCGTTCACATCTGACCTGGAGCCGATGGCCGAGGTCGGCGAACAGCCGGAGAACGCCCTGTACATCACGGTGGCCGACGACGGCCCTGGCATCCCCGAGGACTTCCTCCCCCGCGTCTTCGAGAAGTTCGAGAAGTCCTCGTTCAGCTCGGGAACCGGCCTCGGACTCTATCTGGGCCGGCTCATGGTCGAGGCCCTACGGGGATCAATGGCGGTGGAGACCGGTCCCCAGGGCAGCCGGTTCCGTGTAGCCGTTCCGGTGATCGCCTCTGTGACGAGAGTGGAGGCCGCATGAGGCGTCTCGTCGTAGTCGGCGCCCTGCTGCTGGGGATCTCCTGCTCGCCTGGTACCGCTGGTGAAGCCCGATACGAGCTAGGTGAGTTCTTCATCTCGGGGCCCAACACCCTGCCGGAGCAGGCGCGCACGCTCACCGTGGAGAACACGGGAGAGTTCCCCCACACCTTGGTGGTGACGAGACCGGGAGGTGGGGTGGTGGCGGCCAGCGCTGTGCTATCCCCGGGCCAGACCGTGACGCTCGACCTGGAGCTGGGCCCGGGGCCTTATCAATTCACCTGCCGGATCGTGGCCCAGGACCCGGATGGCGGTCTGATCGACCACTTCGAGCGAGGCATGCACACCACAGTCTCCGTGGGAGATTGAGAGTTAGCCCGTCTCCAACCCGACCCAATCGATCCCCGCCGCTCCCGACTCGATGACGAGGCCGTCGGTGCCGGCGGTCCACTCCCGCAGCCGGTCGACATCGCCGGTCAGGATCACCTCGTCGATGTGAGCCTCGTTTCCCGGTTCCATCCGACCGGGGAGTTGGTCTTCGGGGACCTCCCACTGAACAAAGAACGGCAGAGCCTCGGCGAGCGCCTGCTCGAGACCGGCGAGACGCCAACGCAGGATCGACCCGTCCGGAGTCTCCCGGCTCATCGACATCGCCTCAAGACCGAGGCGATCGCAAACTTCATTCAGGTCGTCGGTGCGAAGACACACGGCGCGGGGACCGGGCGGGTGCGATGCGTTGTCGGCGACCCAACTGCCGAAGGTGCTGCCGACAGCCTCCACCGGGTCGACCACGGCCACCAACTCCAGATAGGCGTCACCCAAGGGCACGATCCTGTTGGCGGTCCCGTGACCTGGGTGTTTCCCCCCCGGGTGTGATACCAGGCCGTACCTCCGGGATAGGTACTCGCCGGCCCGGTCCAGGTCGGAGACGCAGAGCACGACATGATCGATGCGCAGGCTCACCGGGCAATCCTGGCACGAAAGCGCCTTAGACTCCTTGGCGTGAAGCGTTTCTCCCCCCTCATCGCCGCCGCAGCCCTCGTCGCCCTGGCCCTGGCCGCACTCAAGATGACCGAGGACAAGGAGCCACCGAGCACCTGGACGCCGGTTCGGCCGTCGTGAAGATCGGGGTCCTGGTGACCGGGGATGTCGCAGTCCGTGCCGCCCACTCCCTGGCAGCCCATTCCGGGGTCGATGAAGTGGTGGTGATCGGCCCGGCCCGTTCGAAGAGCTTCGCGGTCGTGCCGGATGCCCAAGGTTGTGACTACTTGGTGGGCACCGGCGAGCAAGCACCGGAGAGGGCCAGGGAACACGGAGTCCCGCTGATTTGGGACGGGGAACGGCTCGAGCCGGGAGTGGAGGTGTACGGGGCCAGCCCCCAAGGGCTCACCCTGGCCATGGCATCGCGCGAGCCCGACCCGCAGCTGGTGGCGGTCGCTCATCCCGCCCTCGAGGCCGGCAGAGACCACCGCGCCCAGTTCCCCGCCCCGGTGGGGAGCGTCGGAGTAGCCGACACCAGCTTTGCCGGGAAGCGTCTCGCCGCAGGCAGATCCCCGAACTCCTATGCGGCGTGTCTCTCCGTCGGTGCCGGACGCAATGTGACCATCATCGACCACGGGGCGTTCATGTCAGGCATATCGCTGGCCGCGGGTGTGTCCGTGGCCAACGGTGAGGGGAGAGCAGTGTGGGACGATGCCCTCCATTACCTGAATGCCGTCACCGACATGGGTCTGGTGATGGCAGAAGAGGACTGAGAAGTCTCGCACGCCGTTTTCTCGAGGTAGTTAGGCCCGTATACGGGCCTAACTACCGGAGGTTCGCGGTTTTGGCTCTAGGAACGGTGGTCGCTGCCGACCGGGTCGGTTTCCTCGGTGGGGAGGTCGGCTTGGCCGTCGGGAGGGGTCACCCCATTGCCGGCCCGATAGTCCGCCGGTGGGCGGAGAGCAGGCGGAATCGGGGTGGCCACGGGATTGAGGGTCTCCTCGAGCACGACGACTTCTAGACCGCCGACGACATCGGATACCAGGTTGTACACCACGGCTCCGGCAACCGTGAGCCCGGTCATGGCGATCCACCAGACCACCGAGCTGAAGACCACGAATCTGAGGAACTGCTCGGTGTTGGCGAAGGGCTGGGATCCCTCGTCGATGAGAGTGATCTCCACCATGAAGTCGGTGATCTTCTGGGGAAGACCGGCCCGCTCCAAGATCGACCAGAAGATGACGATCCCGAGCACGATCGCCAGGGCCAGCACCGCCCAGATCAGGGTGGAGACCTTGAGTGCGGTCCAAGGGTCTACTTTGCGGATTATGCGTCTGACGCGACGAACGGTCGCCATATAGGGCTCCTGATCAAACTGAAAGTCTAAGGGATACCCGCACTAGTCCAACGTCAGTCGGGGTCGTTGCAGTTCCTCACTCGAGCTCTTCGGAGACGACGGCCACCGCGGAGAGCCGATTGTTCGCTCCGACATCGATGACCTTCACCCCTGTGGAGTCCCGCTTCTGACGGCTGATCTTCGAGACCGGGGTGCGAATCCCGACACCGGCCGAGGAGACGAGGAAGACCTCGTCGTCCTTGCTCACGGCGCGGGCTGCGGCGAGCTCGCCCCGCACCCGGGTGATCTTGAATGCCTTCACCCCGATGCCGCCTCGCGTCTGCTTACGAAACTCGCTCATCGCGGTTCGCTTGCCGTAGCCGCCTTCGGTGAGCAGCAGCACCTCGTCGCCCTCGACGTTGGAGGCCATTGCCACCACCTCGTCCTCATCGCGCAGCTTGATGCCCCGCACTCCCCGGGTGCCCCGGCCCATGCTGCGCAGATCGGACTCGGCGAAACGGATCCCCATCCCCTTCTTGGTGAAAATGAGGATGTCGTTCTTCCCGTTGGTGGTGCGGACCGAGACCAGCTCGTCCCCGTCGACCAGCCTGATCGCCACCAGCGTCTGGTTGCGGGAGTCGTATTCCTTGAACTCGGTCTTCTTGGCCTGGCCCTTTCGGGTCACCATCACCAGAAAGCGAGCTGTCTCATAGTCGCGGGTGTCGATCACCGCCTGCACCACCTCGTCGGGGCCGATGGGTAGCACCGACTGGGCGAGCACGCCCTTGGCGGTGCGGGACTGACGGGGGATGGCGTGCGCCTTGACCCGATGCACGAGACCCTTGTTGGTGAAGAAGAGCAGATAGGCATGAGCAGTTGTGTGCACCATGTGGGCGATTACATCGTCTTCCAGAACCTCGGCAGCCCTTATCCCGCGGCCGCCCCGGGCCTGGGTTCGGTAGGTGGAAGCGGGCACAGACTTCAAATATCCGTTCTGGGAGACGGTGATGATCACCTCGTCGTCGGCGATGAGGTCTTCGAGGCTGAGGTCGCCCTCGTCGGGGATTATCCGGCTCCGCCGTGACTCGGCGAAGGCCTCCTTGATTTCGGTGAGCTCGTCTCTGATGATCGCCCAGCGCCGCTTGGGGTCGGCGAGAATCGCGGACAACTCCTCGATCAGTTCGCGCAGCTCGGTGATCTCGACGCGCAGCTTGTCGACCTCGAGTGCGGTGAGCCGGCGCAGGGGCATGTCGAGGATCGCATTGGCCTGGATCTCGGAGAGGTCGAAACTCTCCATCAGGTTGGCCCGGGCGTCCGCGGTGTCGTCCGACCCCCGGATTATCTCGACGACCCGCTCGATGTTGTCGACAGCGACGATGAGGCCTTCGAGGATGTGGGCCCTGGCCTCTGCCTGATCGAGACGGAACTGGGTGCGGCGGGTCACCACTTCCATCTGATGGTCGAGGTAGTACCCGATCATCCGGGCCAGGTCGAGAGTGAGAGGGATCCCGTCGACCAGGGAAACCATGTTGTAGCTGAAGCTGTCCTGAAGCGGCGTGTTCTTGTAGAGCTGGTTCAGCACCACCTGGGGGATGGCGCCCTGCTTGAGCTCGATGACCAGACGCGTCCCTACCCGGTCGGACGATTCGTTGCGGGCGTCGGCGATGCCGGTGAGCTTCTTGGCGTCGACCAACTCCCGGATCTTGGTCATGATCCGCTCGATGGAGACCTGGTAGGGGAGCTCGGTGACCACGATCGCGGTGCGCCCCTTGCGCACCTCCTGAACGTCGCAGACCGCCCGGATCTTCACCGAGCCCCTGCCCGTGGTCAGCGCCTCCCTCATCCCCGCTGTGCCCACGAG
>CAZAHX010000117.1:0-6619 GCA_964485005.1 uncultured Acidimicrobiaceae bacterium
CAGGTCACCCATCTCCCTGACCTGCTCACAGATCCGCTCCACACGCGGCAACCCTTCGTTGAACTGGGCGATCTTGGCGATGTTGACGCACTGGTCGCCCATGCGCTCGAACGTCGAGTTGAGCTGCAGGAGAACCGTCATCCTGCGGAGATCGGATCCCAGTGGCTGGTTGCGAGCCATGAGCGCGGTCCATTCGTGCTGGACCTCGAGAAACGTCTCGTCGATGGCGTCGTCCAGCGCGATGACCCGCGCCGCGAGCTCCTGGTCGCCCGTGGTCACGGCCTCGACGGCCATCTCCACCATTTGCTCCGCCCGGTCGACGATTCCCAGCACGGTGCGCTCGAGCTCGCTCAACTCCCGGTGGAAGTGGACGTTCATGTCCCTTTGCTGCGTCATCCGAATCTGCCGGTGATGTAGTCCTCGGTGAGCTTCTCCTTCGGCGCCGTGAAGAGCTCCTGGGTCTCACTGTATTCGACCAGGTATCCGGTTCGTTCTCCCTCGGCCTGACTCGTCACGTTGAAGAAGGCCGTGTGGTCACTGATCCGCGCCGCCTGCTGCATGTTGTGGGTGACGATGACAATCGAGTACTCCTCCTTGAGATCCAGCATGAGCTCTTCGATCTTGAGGGTCGCGATCGGATCGAGTGCGGAGCAAGGTTCGTCCATCAACACGACATCGGGGCTGGTGGCGATGGCGCGTGCGATGCAGAGCCGTTGCTGCTGGCCGCCCGAGATGGCCATACCCGAGTCGTCGAGCTTGTCCCTGACCTCGTCCCACAAGGCGGCCTTGCGGAGGCTCTCCTCTACCAGCTCGTCCATGTCACCCTTGTATCCGAGGACTCTGGGACCGAACGCCACGTTCTCATAGATCGACTTTGGGAACGGGTTTGGCTTCTGGAAGACCATCCCGATTCTCCGTCTCACCTCGACCGGGTCGACGTCGGGACCGTACAGGTCGACGCCGTGATACTCGATGGTGCCCCCGACGCGTGCCCCGGGAATGAGGTCGTTCATTCGGTTGAAGCATCGGAGCACGGTCGACTTACCACAGCCCGACGGTCCGATCAACGCGGTTATCTGCTTCTCGTAGATGGGAAGACTCACGCCGTCGACGGCCTTGAAGGACCCGTAGCTCACCGATAGGTCCCGCACCGAGATGACGGCTTCACGCCCCTCCTCCATGTTTCTCACTCTCCCGACCGGACTCACCTTGGTTTGGGCCTCATCGCGGTACGCGGAGGCGATAGGTCGACCCTGGGTCTCCTTCGGACGGATTCCCGTTTCGGTCATTGAGCTCTCGATCTCATTCTTGGCGTGCATTGGGTCTCGCTCTCCTCTCACCAGCTCCGCTCGAATCGATCTCGCAACCACACTGCGAGCGAGTTCATCATCAGCACCACGACGAGCATGACGATGACACCGGCGGCCGCCAGGATCCGGAACTCTTGCTGGGGCCGGTTCGAGTACTGATAGATCATCACCGGCAGCGTGGAGTACCCGTCGGCGAAGAACTTCGGATTGAAGGTGACGAAGGTGACCGCACCCACCAGCAGCAGTGGAGCGGCCTCACCGATGGCGCGCGCGATCGCCAGGATGATCCCGGTGAGAATGCCCGGGAGGGCGGCGGGAAGTATCTGTCTCCAGATCGTCTGCCACTGGGTAGCGCCCAACGCCCGCGATCCATCGGCGATCGAGGACGGCACCGCCCTGATCGCCTCACGGGCGGCGAGAATCACAGTGGGGAGCACCAGGAGAGCAAGAGTGAGCGATCCTGCGGCGGCGACGAAGCCCAGACTGACCGGCCCACGCACGATGAAGGCCAGACCGAGGATCCCGAAGACGATCGAGGGCACCCCGGCGAGATTCTGGATGTTGAGCTCGATGAGGCGGTTCCACCACCTCTCGGGGTTGGCGTACTCCTCGAGATACAGGGCCGCACCCACTCCGAGCGGGACGATGAGCACCACCACACCGCCGATCACGTAGAGAGTCCCGAGGAGGGCGGTCCGAAAGCCGGCCCGCTCGGGGCTTATCGTCGATGGCGGATTCGTGATGAGCTCCCAGGTGAGCCTTCCTCCGCCTTCGGCGACCATGAAGACGATCAGGGACGCCAATCCGATCAGGGCAAAACCGAGTGCGAACACCATCATCGAGACGAACACGATGTTGACGACCCGGTCCCGGTCCGAGGTCGACCGGAGGGCGGCCTCGGTGGCCGCCCGGGCACCCGACGTCGCCACCAACAACCGGCTCGACTCCCTTAGTTTGGTCGCCATCAGTCGTACACCTCGCGGAAGCGGCGGACGAAGCGCATCGAGAGGGCATTCAACGACAGGGTGAAGACGAAGAGCAGGGACCCGACCGCGAAGATCGTGTAGTACTTGATGGTCCCGGTGGGGATGTCACCTGTGGCCGCGCCCGCGATGAACGCCGTCATCGTCTGGACACCCTTGGTGGGGTCGAACGAGAGAAAGGGGTTGCCGGCACCGGCGGCGATGAACACCACCATGGTCTCGCCTATGGCTCGGGAGCCACCGAGCACGATGGCGGCCACTATCCCCGAGATGGCGGCAGGGAGGACGATCTTGGTGGCCACCTCCAACTTGGTGGCGCCCAGGGCGTAGCCACCCTGGCGGAGAGAAGCTGGCACCGCTCGCATCGAGTCGTCGGCTATCGAGGTGATCACGGGCACGATGAGGAGCCCGACCCCCAGCGCGGCGACGCCGACTGAGAACGGGCCCTGCCAGGAGAGGAAGGGGAGAAGCGTCTCGGCGAGGGGGCGAATGAACCAGAAGGCGAATAGACCGATCGCCACCGTTGGTATGCCGGCGAGGACCTCGAGGACCGGTTTCACCATTCGGCGCACTCCTGGCCTGGCGTATTCAGACAGGTAGATCGCAGAGAGAAGCCCTACCGGCACCGCAACCGCCAGCGACATCACCATCACCATGAGGGAGCCGACCACGACGGGCCACACCCCGAAGCTGGCGTTGGCGAACAGGGGAGCCCAGAGCGTGCCGGTGAAGAACTCGACGATCGAGACCTCCTGGAAGAATTCGATGGTGGGGAGGAGGAGCGATAAGACGATGGCAGTGGTGACCGCCACCGAGAGCAAGCCGCACACGGCCAGAAAGCCCTTGATCAGCTTCTCCCCGTAGCGTGGGCTGGAGGCCTCCAGCGACCGTTGCCCGGAGGCAACGGCCCTGGAGTCGCTTGTGGTCGGTGTGGCCATCAGCCGCCTGCCAGGGCCGCGATCTTGGCGGCCTGCTCTTCGAGCTGGTCGAGGGTCATCGGCACGAACTCGGCCAACTCGGCGATCTGCGGCGAGTTCTCGACGTAGAACTCGGCGAAGTCGAGGACCTCGGGCCTGGCCAGGGCGCTATCGCTGAAGTAGACGAAGAGGCCCCTACCCAGTGGCGTGTACGTGAGGTTCTGGACGTTCTCTGCGGTGGACTCGACACACCCGTTTCCGTCGTCGATTGCCAGGGCCTTCACCGCGTCGCCCGCCTCCTGGAAGTACGAGAACGGGATGTATCCCATGGCATAGGGGTCGTCGGTGACGGCTCGCACCGCGGCCAGGTCGTCCTCTCCGATGTCGATGTAGTTGTTCCGGATCCGACCGGACTCACCGTTGATCTCCTCGGTGAAGTAGTCGAAAGTCCCGGAGTCAGACCCGGGGCCGTAGAGGGTCAGGGTCTGGGCGGCAACATCGTCCGGGAGGTCGAGGCCGTCGACGCCACCCCAGGTCTCCACGGTCGAGCCCTCGTCCCAGATCTGGTTGACCTGCTCCACCGTCATGCACTCGACCGGCAACTCGGCGTTGACCACGATCGACAGGGCGTCGTTGGCCACCTGGACGAAGTCGTAGGCGATTCCGTTGTCGGCACACCTCTCGGCCTCGTCGTCCCTGATCGGCCGGGACGAGTTGTTGCCGTCGGTCTCCCCGATGCAGAACTTCTCGAAACCGCCCCCCGTCCCGGAGATGGCGACGGTGACTCGCACACCGGGCTGCGACTCGGTCATGTAGAGCTCGGCGGCCACTTCGGAGAGCGGCCCCACCGTGCTCGAACCGTCGAGACGGACGTCGCCGGTCAACTCCTCACCGGCGCCGTGCCCGTCGTCAGAGGCGTCCGTGGTGTTCGTCCCTCCGCCATCGGCCGTCGGGTCGGTGGCGCCACCGTCACTACCGCCACAGGCGGCCAGGATCAGAGCCGATGCGGCCACGAGCGCGCCCAGTTTTCTCACTTGCATTCCTAATCATCTCCTTGCTGGATCCCAACCTCCCAGTACTCGCGGAGAAGGTACGAGGCCCAGTTGACCCGTTGGCAATGCCCAGATGAACAGGAGGTGAATTCTGCGACCCCAGGGTTGTGGACTTCGCTGAGCGGGGCCTACAACCCTGGGTTCGCGGATAGGCGCGTGATGGCCTGCCTCACGATGGTCACCGTCACCACCGCCAGTGACAGCCATACCACCCAATCGCCGAAACGGACGTAGAGGGTGTCCTCCTTGCCGAGGGGAACGTCGACCACGAATGCACCGGCCCGGTCCGCCGGGTACCACATCAGCAGCCGACCCCTCGAGTCGAATCCAGCAGACACTCCGCTCACCGCCACCAGCACCGCGGGACGGCCCGACGCCACGGCGTGGACCGCCTCGTAACTCGCCTGCTGGGGCTGGGCCCACGATCCCTGGAAAGTCTGAGTGCCTCCCTGGACGATGGTCAGGTCGACGTCCAGTCGGGCCAGGGCACGGCGCATGTCGGGGAAGGTCGACTCATACGAGATCAGCGGCCCGAAGGTCACCCCGGCGGCTCGCATCACCACCGGGCCCTGACCACGTATCCGGTCCTGAGTGGCCGCCTGGGTGAAGTCGGACACCCAGCCCAACAGCGGGCGGAGCGGGATGTACTCGCCGAACGGGACCAGGCGCTGCTTTCCGTACGACTCCGGCTCCGGCCCATCGGGTGTGTACTGGACGGTGGTCTTGACGATGCCTGAATCGGTTCGGGCATCGACGTTGACGAAGAGATCGACCCCGATGGCATCGGCAACCTCCTCCAGCCGCTCGCCTACCGAGTGGTCGAGTGCCGGGTCGTAGGCCACGCTGGTCTGACCCCAGACCACGAAGTCGACGTCACCTCCTTCCGCGAAGACGAGCGTCTCCTCGACGTGCGCCTCGAGACGATCGGCCCGGTCGGCGAACACCCCCGGCTGCACCCCAGCGACGCTCACCGACCCCGTCGAGGGTGCGGCGGCACGGGTGTATCCGTAGGCGACCAGTAGGACCGGGACGGCCAGGGCGATCACCGTCGAGCCGAGACGCTCCTTCGTCGACCCGCCGGGCAGAATCGCCGTGGCCAGGGCAACATTGACCGTCACCATGACGAAACTGAGCAGCCAGACCCCGCCGAGGGCCGCACCCTGCAGCACAGGGGCGGTCTGCCACTGACTCAGCCCGAGCAGACCCCACGTCCCGCCCAGGTACTCCCAGGACCTGACCCCCTCGATCACGACCCACACCGACGGGACCACGACCAGAGACGCAGCTCGTGACCGTCCGGCCCCTTCGCTCAAGCCCCACCAGCAAGCCACACCGATCGGCAGCCAGAAGAGACCGACGAACGCGGAGAGGACGACGGTGAAGACACCGGTGTACGGGATCACCCAGTAATGGAGCGCAGTGAGAAACCCGACACCGGCGAACCAGCTTCGCTTCATCGACTCGTTTCGGCTCGGTGACCTGGCGATGACGACGAGGATCGGAGCCAGCCCGACCCATCCCAGCCACCAGAGCCCCGGCTCCGGAAAGACCAGTGACAGCACCGCGCCCAGGATCAGTGCGGTGAGCCGGCCCAACCAGCGTGCGAGCGCGCCCTGGTCGGGAGAGCTCAGGATCTCGAGACGACGGGTCGGGGCAGGCATGACCGCTCTCTCGTACTGGTGGTCACCGCACGAATGCTAAGGCGCGGCGGCCCGGTCACTCCCGAACCGGGACTCTCAACTCCACCATGAGCCCCCGCACCCGCTGCTCGATCTCGTCCCTGATCCCCCGCACCGTCTCGACCGACTTCCCGGACGGGTCTTCCAGCTCCCAGTCCAGGTAGCGCTTGCCGGGGAACACCGGGCAGGTGTCGCCGCAGCCCATCGTCACGACGACATCCGCTTCCCTAATGATGTCGTCGGTCCATCGACGAGGGGTCTGGCCACCGATGTCGATCCCCCGCTCCGCCATGGCCTCCATCGCAGCCGGGTTCACTATCTCGGCAGGGTCGGAGCCGCCAGAGAACACGTCTACCCGGTCACCCCCCAGATGTCGCATCCAACCTGCGGCCATCTGAGAACGACCCGCGTTGTGGACACAGAGGAACACTACGCTCGGCTTGGAGACGCCATCGAATGAGGTGGTGGGGTCCGACATCTTGCTCCTAACTCTCGCCGACTCTCCAAGGTTTTGGCGCATCGAGTGGCGCGTTTTCAGCGCCATCGGTGCGCGAAAGCGGGACCGGATCGACCATCAAACGAGGTGCGCGGTGCTGCGGACCAGAGCCAATTCCTGCAGGGCTTCATGAGTGTCCACCGCGCCCTCCCCCTCGACCCGCACCCAGGTCCGATTCGGCT
>CAZAHX010000118.1:0-6606 GCA_964485005.1 uncultured Acidimicrobiaceae bacterium
AAGGGGGAACCGGCTCGGGAAAGACCACGGTCGCCGAGGCTCTGGCTGAGCGTCTCCGCGACGAGGGCGAGCGGGTGATCGTGGTCCGCGAGCCGGGCGGAACCCCACTCGGCGAGGCCGTGCGCGATCTCCTCCTCGACTCGGAGAGCCTCGACGACTGGGCTGAGGTCTACCTCTTTGCGGCCCAGCGGGCGGAGTTGGCCCGGCGGGTCGTCGAGCCCGCCCTCTCCCGAGGCGAGTGGGTCATCTCCGATCGGACCTATTACTCCTCGATTGCCTACCAGGGCCGGGCCCGCGGGCTGGGAGAGGAGACGGTGAGAGAGATCAACGAAATCGGGCTGGGTGGGGTGGTTCCCGATCATGTCTTCGTGCTCGACGTCGAGCCGCTAACCGCCTTGCCCCGGCAGCATCGACCCGACCGTATTGGGGCTGAGGGCGTGGCGTTTCAGGAGGAAGTCAGGAAGGGGTACCTGGACCTGGCCCTTGAAGACGAGAGAGTCGTCGTCCTCGACGGTGCTCTTCCCGTGGCCGACCTTGTCGAGCGGATCCTCGAGGTGGTGAGGTGAGCGATCGACTGTTCGCCGATGTCATCGGGCACTCGAACGTGATCAGTCTCCTCGAGAGCGAGATCGCATCTCCGGCCCAGGCCTACCTGTTCGTGGGGCCGGAGTCGGTGGGCAAATCGACGGTGGCGCACCGCTTCGCCGCAGGCTTGCTCGGAGGTAACCGCGACGACAGGGCGCGACGGCTCGCCCTCAGCTCGGCCCACCCCGATCTGCGCATCATCGAGCCGGAGGGGGCCACCAGCATTGGCGTGGACCAGGCGAGAGAGGTGGTCACCCGGGCCTCGATGCTGCCCGTGGAGGCGGTGCGGACGGTCTTTCTCTTCCCCGAGGCAGGGACGATGACCGAGTCGGCGGCCAACGCCCTGCTCAAGACGCTGGAGGAGCCTTCGGCTTCGGCCGTGTTCCTCTTGGTCGCGGAGTCGGAGGACGACTTCCCCGCCACGGTCGCCTCCCGTTGTCGCACGATCCACATGGGGAGGGTTGCGGAGCGGGAGACGGTGGCGGCCCTCGAGCAGCGTGGGCTCGATTCGGAGAAGGCGTCCGACGTGGCGATGGTCTCGGGGGGCCGCCCCGGACTCGCCCTCTCTCTGATGACCCAGCCGGAGGTAGCCGGTTTCCGCGACCTGTGGCTCTCGATCCCGGAGAAGGTGACGCCCCGGCCCGGGGACGGGCAGCGTCTCGCCACCACGGTCCTCACCGGGCTCCGCCCTCTGGTCGAGCGCTCGGTCCCCGATGACGTGCCCAAGGACAAGGCGCAGCGGGCGAGACGCCGGGTGGAGATGTCACTGCTGGTGGGTGGTCTCGAGATTCTCGCCTCCTGGTATGCCGACTCGGCGGCGCTGCAACTGGGCGGTCCCGTCCGTAACGGCGACATCGCGCTGACCAGTCTCACCGAGGTCGCCCCGCGCAAGGCCGTGCGCTCTGCCGAGTTGGTCCTCGACGCGATGGTCGACATCCAGGCCAATCTTCGCCGAGAGATGGTCCTCGCCAACCTCTTCGCCTCTCTCGGTTCGGCGGAGTGAATCGAGTGTGCATCGGATTGCCGTAACGGAACACAAGTGCCCAACTGATCTGGCCGAGTGGGCCAGGCTTCCTAGAATCAACCCTCCCCGCCGGGGTAGCTCAGTGGTAGAGCAACGGTTTCGTAAACCGTAGGTCAGGGGTTCGACTCCCCTCTCCGGCTCCAGCCTCACCTAGTCCCCACCACCCCCCACCGCTACCGTTCCCTCATGGCCGACCAGGCGGACTTCGAGCGGGACGCGATGCAGTACACCCGCCAGCTCTACTCCGCCGCGCTGCGCATGTCGCGAAACCCCGCCGATGCCGAGGACCTGGTCCAGGAGACCCTGCTCAAGGCCTACCGGGCCTATCACACCTTTCAGGAAGGGACCAATCTCAAGGCCTGGCTTTACCGCATCCTCACCAACACCTACATCAACAAGTACCGAAAGGACACCAGGCGGCCCTCGGAGGTCGATCTCGGAGACGTCGAGGATCTCTACCTCTATCGACGGATCGGGTCGGAGGACTCAGCCGACATGGCCCGCACCACGGAGGAGAAGGTGCTCGATGGTCTCGTCGAGTCCGATATCAAGGAGGCGGTGGAGAGCCTGCCGGACAACTTCCGGATGGCGGTGTTGCTCGCCGATCTGGAAGGTTTCTCCTACAAGGAGATCGCCGAGATCCTCGATATTCCGATCGGAACGGTGATGTCGCGTCTGCATCGGGGAAGAAAAGCGATGCAGAAGCGGTTGTGGGAATTTGCAAAGCAGCGTGGACTGGTGCCTGAGGACGCGGAAAGACCATGAGCCGAAACTGCGATGAAGCATTGGCCAACCTCTATCTCTATCTCGACTCCGAGCTCGACCAGGTGAGCGAGGAGCGGGTACGCACCCATCTCCAGGCCTGCGGAGGGTGCTCCGGTCCCTTCGACTTCGAAATGCGGCTCAGGGCAGTGGTCAAGGACCGGTTGGACGTCGAGGTTCCCGAGGAGGTCGTGGTCCGACTCTGGGATGCACTTCGCGGCCAGGCCTCCCGGTAGCCTGCTTCGACAGCGATCCGTCCCCGGGTAGGCTTCTCGCCGATGGCCAATACCCGGCGCCGAGTTACAGCGGTTCTTGTTCTCGTCACCCTGACCTGGCTCTTCGCGCTCTCCGCTCAGGCTCAGGAGGAGGAGGACACGACCACTACAACCGTCGCCGGAAGCGAGACCAGCGTTGCCGAGACCGGGCTCGAGCCGGCGGTGCCCATCGAGCCGGAGGAGGAGGCCCCCGCCCCACCGGACTGGACCTATCGCTACCTGATCCCCACCGCACTGGTCCTCGCGGTACTCATCGTCCTGGTCACATCGATCCGTTACTTCAGCGACGTGGTCAGGAAGCGATACCGAGTCATCGAAGAGTGACCGTCTCCGGCCGAATCTTCGGACGCTTCGCCGGCAGCTACCCCCTCGCCGAGACCTACCACAGGACAGCGCTGGCGGTCGAGATGGAGGAGGCCACCGCCCGGGCCTCAGCCCTTGTCGCTGAGGCCACGAACCTTCCCCTGGCGGGGCTCCCTGAGACCGCGGTCATCGATCGCGCCGAGTGGATCGACCGCAATGTCTCCACCTTCTCCCATCTGACCGAGCCCGCCGTGCGACAGCTCGAGGAGAGGTTGGAGGAAAGGGGTGCGGGCAGAGGCGCCATCGCCCTCGCCGGCCACCTCGTCCAAGCGGAGACCGCCGCGATCCTCAGCGTCCTAGCAAAACGAGTGCTGGGTCAGTACGAGTTGGTCCTCCCCACCGGCGGCAGTGCCGACACGGTCGCCTATGTCGGCCCCAACATCCTCCAAATCGAGCGGTCCCGGCAATTCCGCCCCTCCGAGTTCCGCTTCTGGGTGGCACTCCACGAGCTGACCCACCGAGCGCAATTCCAAGGGGTTCCCTGGATGCGGGACTACTTCATGGGCCTGGTCACCGAGTTGGTCGAGTCGGCGCGCCCCGAGCCGGGGAAGCTGGGCCGGGTCCTCGAGGAAGTGGTGAGTCGCCGGGTCGAGGGCAAGCCCCTCGTCGACCATCGCGGCCTATTCGGTCTGTTCGCCACTCCCGAGCAAAACGAGATCGTCAACAAGGTGCAGGCACTGATGTCGCTCCTAGAGGGTCACGGGCACGTGGTCATGGACCGTTTGGGCGCCGAGCACATGAAATCCCAGGCGAGGATGAGCCGAATCCTCAAGGAGCGCCGACAGGACAAGCGGACCGCGGCGTTCTTCCGTCTCACCGGTCTCGAGATGAAGCTGAGGCAGTACCGGCTCGGGGAGCAGTTCGTAGTGGCTGTCGAGCGGGAGGCAGGCTGGGACAGCGTGGCCCTCGCCTTCAGGGGCGCTTCCAGTCTTCCCACCCTCGAGGAGATCGAGGACCCGGCCAGATGGCTGGCCCGCGTCGTCTGACCCAGCTCGTCTCCAACGCCCTGGAGCGTCTCGCCCTCCCCGAGGGCGATCTCGTAATTGCCCTCTCCGGCGGGGCTGACTCCGCAGCCCTGGCCTACCTGGTCATGGAGGCGGGTCGTCCCGCCCGCGCCCTCCACGTCGACCACGGCCTCGAGCACTCACCGCTAATGCGCAAGGCCGCCGAGGCCATCGCATCGCAGCTTGGCCTGGACCTGGAGATCGTAGAGGTGGTCGTAGAGCCGGGCTCCTCTCCCGAGGGTCAGGCGCGCCTGGTGCGGTACCAGGCATTCCTCGACGGCACCTCGTCCGGGGACCGACTGTTGACCGGCCACACCGCCGACGACAGCGCGGAGACCGTGATCCTCAATCTGATCCGCGGTACCGGACCCACCGGTCTTGGCGGGATCCCGGCTTTCCGCCCACCCAACATCCACCGGCCCATCCTGACGCTGACCCGATCCGAGACCCGTGAGATCGCCGCCATAGCCGGGCTCGAGTTCGCCGACGATCCCATGAACCAAGACCCGGCGCTCACCCGCAACATGGTGAGGAATCGCATCGTCCCTCTCCTCTCCCAGCTCAACCCGGCTCTGGTGGACGCGGTGACCCGCATGTCCCGAATGGTGGCCGAAGACGATGCCTTTCTCGACCGGCTTGCCCAGGGGCTTGGCGCCGATCTCTCCGTTGACTCGGCCAGTGTCCCCGTCGGAGTCCTGGCCGCGGCACCGGGCCCCCTGGCCGACCGCGTCCTGAGACAGATGGCGGGGCATGTGGTGGGCGAAGACAAGGTGGACTCCGCATCGATCGAGCGGATCCGGTCGGTGCTGGAGGGGGAGAGCTCGAACCAGGAGATCGCCTCAGGCGTGTCAGCCAGACGCTCTGGCCCCCTGCTCGTCATCGCCGCGGCCGATCACACGATCTTCGAGCCCGCCCCCGGCGCGGCCGACCTCACCTCCGGCACACATCAGATGGGAGGGCTGGTGTTCGAGGTGGCAGCCATGAAGGGCCCGTGTCTGGTGGCCCCGTTGAGCAAGTGGTCGGCCATCTTCCCCGCCGGCACCTCTCTCCATCTCACCTCCGACGGCGTGGTGCTGGCCGGGGGAGAGCCGGCCTGGGTGCCGGGGGAGAGGAGGCTGCCGGTGGCCTGGTACGAGCCGGGCGCAAGCGGTTACCTTTTGGTGTCCGCGAGAAGGGAACCAGGATGGACATCGAGCCTCTCATCACCGCCGAGCAGATAGGGGCGAAGCTCGCCGAGATGGGAAAGCAAATCTCGGAGGACTACGCGGGTAAAGAGGTCCTCTTGGTCGGGGTGCTCCGCGGTGCATTCATGGTGATGGCCGACCTGGCCCGTCACATCGACGTGCCCTGCGAATTCGACTTCATGGCGGTCTCCTCTTACGGGGCGTCTACGCAGACCTCCGGCGTGGTGCGCATCCTCAAGGATCTCGACGAGGAGATCGAAGGCCGCCACGTCCTCATCGTGGAGGACATCATCGACTCCGGGCTCACCCTCAACTACCTCGTGAAGAGTCTTCGGGTGCGCAAGCCCGCCTCACTGGAGATCGCCGCCCTGCTGATCAAGGAGGGGATCCAGCGGGTGCCGATCGATGTCAAGTACGTGGCTTTCAACATCGGCCCCGAGTTCGTAGTGGGATACGGCCTGGATTACGCGGGGAAGTATCGCAACCTCCCTTACGTGGGTGTGATGGGAGGCCAGCCGTGATGGGCCTCGACTAGTCACTCGTGCGGCGTAGCATTGGGTCGGGCCACTCGAGAAGCCCGAGGTCTCTTTGAACCGCACCCTGCGCACTCTCATCGTCTACGGGATGTCGATCATCCTCGTGGCCATCATGTTCTCGTGGTGGTTCGACCAGGTGGCGGGTCCCGAGGAGATCCCCATCTCCGAGTTCGTGGAGAACATCGAGGACGGTGACTACGGGGAGGTGGTTCTGGGCAAGAACACCCTCCAGGCCCGGGGCCGGCTGGTTGGGTCGTCCGCCGAGAACGGCACATTCGACCACGTTGCCAATTACGTCGAGGGTTTCGAGCCCGAGCTGACCGCCGCCCTCGACCGACGCGACATCCCCTGGTCCGCCGATCCCGAGCCTCCCTCATTCTGGGAGTTGCTGATCAGCTTCCTGCCCTGGCTCTTCCTCCTCGGCTTCATGGTGTTCATCTTCATGCAGATGCAGGGTGGGGGGAACCGGGTCATGCAGTTCGGCAAATCCCGGGCCAAGTTGGTGGGCAAGGAGCAGCCCAAGGTCACCTTCGACGATGTGGCCGGGCTCGAGGAGGCCAAAGAGGAGCTCGAGGAGATCAAGGATTTTCTGGCCAACCCGGATCGCTACCGCCAGATGGGGGCCAAGATCCCCAAAGGAGTCCTGCTCTTCGGGCCCCCCGGGACGGGCAAAACCCTGCTCGCCCGGGCCGTGGCCGGAGAAGCGGGTGTCCCCTTCATGTCGATCTCCGGCTCCGACTTCGTCGAGATGTTCGTCGGTGTCGGTGCGGCGAGGGTGAGAGATCTCTTCGAGCAGGCCAAGCAGAGCGCCCCGGCGATCATCTTCATCGACGAGATCGACGCAGTGGGCCGTCACCGTGGCGCCGGTCTCGG
>CAZAHX010000119.1:0-3591 GCA_964485005.1 uncultured Acidimicrobiaceae bacterium
TTCAACCAGGCCATGGGGTTCGTGACCCGGGTCGCATTGGAGGCCGAGAAGGCAGATCACCACCCGGACATCGACATCCGCTGGAACAAGGTCAACCTCACCCTCTCCACCCACTCGGAGGGGGGTTTGACGGTCAAGGACCTCAAACTGGCGGACACCGCCGACTCGCTGGCGTAAGAGGTGGGTCCCGGGCGAACCCCGGAACCTGAGGTACTGGGCCCCATATATGGGGCAAACCGCCTCGAGAAACCGACCACGACGCGAACTCGAGGCCACTTGACCCATATATGGGTCTAGCTACCTGAGGTTCGCGGAGATCAGCCGAAATCCGGTTTGCGCTTCTCCCGGAGCGCGGCGAGGCCCTCCGAGACGTCGGGGCCGAGGAAACCGAGGAACTCGTAGGCAACCGAGGCGTCGAAGATCGGGTAGGCGGCGCGGAGCCAATGATTGAGGGTGTGTTTGGTCCAGCGCAGCGCCTCCTGGGCGCCTACGGCGAGCTCGGAGGCCAGCCCCTCGGTGAACGGGGCCAGCTCCTCGTCGTCGACCACCACTGCCACCAGACCCATCCGCTCCGCCTCCTCACCGTCGATGGGGCGATTGGTGAGCAGGTGGTACTTGGCCTTGGCCATCCCGATCAACAAAGGCCAGATCACGGCGGCGTGGTCCCCGGCAGCGACGCCGATGGTGGTGTGACCGTCGAGTATGCGGGCGGAGCGTCCCGCCACCGGGATGTCGGCCAGCAGCGCCGCGGCCAGACCCGCCCCCACCGCGGGGCCGTTGATGGCGGACACGATGGGCTTGGAGCATTCGATGATGTTGCGCACCAGCTCCCGCGCCTCTTTGAGCACGACCCGATGAGTGGCGGGGTCGCCGACGATCCCCTCGATCATCTCGTAGCTGCCCCCTGAGGAGAAGGCCCGGCCCCGGCCTCTGAGCAGCACCACCCGGACCTCGTCGGAGGCGTCGATCTCGGGCCAGATCTCAACGAGCTCCCGGTGGCCGGTGGCGGTCACCGCGTTCATCTGATCGGCGTTGTCGAAAGTGACGACGAGGACGCCGTCGGGCCGCAGCTCGAGGTCGAGGAATTCGTATCGCTGCAGGTCCATGGCCCACGACGCTAGTAGTTGCTCTGGGTGCCCTCCCGGGACAGCAGAGCCGGGATGATGAGGAGGGCACTGAGAGCGGCGACGGTCATCGAGACCCACATGATCCCTGAGATGTGGTGGTGGGGTCGGAACGGTGAGAGGAGGAGGGCGGTTAGGCCGACCGCGATACCCAAGGCGTTGGCCACGATGGGGCGGCTCGACCGGTCCATGGCTCGCAGGACGAAACCGGGGCCGCCCGGTCGGGCGTGGTTGACCGCGGCCACGAAATGGATGGCGTAGTCGATGCCGACCCCGATCACGATCGACGAGGCGACCGCGGTGATCAAGTTGAGTTGGATCCCGGAGGCAGCGATGAACCCGAGCAAGGCCACCACGGTGAGGATCAACGGGATCAGGGCGACCAGGGTGGGGCGGATTCGTCGATAGGCGAACAGCAGCATGATGGCGACCAGGCCCAGGGCGGTGACCACCGACCACACCTGGGCGCCGAGCACGAGCCGCGCCATCTCGTCCCAGAGCACGGGAAGCCCGGTGAGCACCCGGACCGTGTCGCTGCCGTCGGCGAACTGGAGCCAGCCCTGGACATCCCCGGTGTCGAAGTCACCAGGGAAGAGGACAAACCGCAGTCCGTCGCTGGAGACGAGATCGCCGATGGGGACCTCGATGGCTCCGCCAAGGATCAGCTCCAAGGCTCCGGGTGGGAGTGATCCGACCACGTCGACCAGTGAGAAGACGGACTCCACCCCGGGGAGACCCTCCAGCTGCCGGGAGGCATCCCCAGCCTGCTCCAGGGACTCCTCCGCGGCTTCGGGATCGAAGGCGAACTCCCCGATCAGAGGGGTGGCCCCTCCGAAGAGGGCCTCGGTGGTGTCGAACGCCACCCTGACCTCGTGATCCTCGGGAAACATGAACAAGGGGTCGGAGTCCACCACGAGGCGGGGCACGTAAATGGCGCCAAAGACGACCACCGCCACAGCGAGCACTCCCGCCGGCCAGCGGGCGAGCACCAGACGCTTCATCAGATCGGGAACCCGTCTTCCCAGCAAGGGTGAGACCCGCTCCTCTCCCACCTGCAGGTGTGACATCGCTGCCGGAAGTGAGAAGAAGGAGATGATCCCGGCGAACGTGATGCCCACCGCGGCGAACAGTCCGAGCTGGCGAAGCGGCCGGATGTCCGTGGCGAGGAGGGAGAGGAAGCCGATCCCGGTGGAGACGGTGGTGAGGATCATCGGCACCCCCACCTCTCTCAATGTCGACACCACCCGCTCCAAAGGGTCCTCGGTCTCCGCCGAGACGTCCTGGAAGTGGGTGACGAAGTGGAGCCCATCGGCCGACCCCATGACCAGGACGAATATCGGCACGATCACGGTGACGATGTCGATGGCGATGCCAACACCAGCAATGAGCCCGAATGTCCACAATGAGCCGAGGATGGCGGGGACCACGGCCAGGATGGTGAGGCGACGGCTCCCCACATTGGCGAAGAAGGTGGCGAGGAGGAGAACGAGCACCACCGGTGGGATGACGAGGAGGAACAGGGAGAGTTGGTCGACAACCGAGGCGTAGATGGCGGGATTACCGGCCACGGTGACCTGGCTCCCCTCCGGGACGACCAGGTCGGGGACGGCACGGGCCACCGCGATGCCGTCGCCCTTAGGGACCACCACGACCATGGTGTGCCGCCCGTCGTCGCTGAGGAGGAGATCGGCGAAGGGGCCGCCGATGAGACCCCCGAGCTGGCCCTCCGGGATAGCTGCGATCATCTCGGGGCTGATCGGGGACCCGTCCAACGGGCTGCGCGCGGGGATGAGAGCGGCGACCGTCTTCACCCCGTCGAGAGAGGCCAGACGGTCCCGATAGAGGGCCAACTCGACCAACCGGTCCCGATCGGTGAACGACTCCCCCGCCGGCAGGCTGAGCACGATGTTCACCGGGTCGGTGGTGTCGTACTTCGCCTGCAGGGCGGCGAACTCCTCGCCGCGCTCGTTGCCCTCGGTGATGAACGAGGCAACGTCTGCGTTGAATTCGATCCTGAGCAGGGCGAGGGCCGCCACCAGGGTGATCAGCGCGGTGAGGGCGAGCACCCGGCGGGGGTGTTTCACGATGACCCGGCCGATCCTCTCCATCACGAATTCCTAGCCGCCAAGCGGTCCACGGCGTCACAGGCCCGATCGATCTTGGATGCCGTCTCCGCCACGATCTCCGGGCCACCCATTGCCGAGACGAACTCCCGGAGCCGCGCCGCGAGCAGTGGAAGCAGGCGGGTGGCGAGCGTCACTCCCTCGTCGGTGAGGACGACACGGGACACCCGCCGGTCGAGTTCGTGGGGAATCCTCCGCACCAGACCCTCCGTCTCCATGCGGGTGACAGTGGTGGTCACGGTGGGCTCCTTCACCCCGAGGTGCCCGGCCAGTCCTCCGATGGTGTCGGTCCGGTCGTCGCTCTGGAAGAGGAGGGCGACGATCAGCCTCCACCGCGCCGGGGT
>CAZAHX010000119.1:3691-6598 GCA_964485005.1 uncultured Acidimicrobiaceae bacterium
CGACGCTGCCAGTCCTTTTCCACCACCACCCGGAGGTCGAGGGTCACCCGGGAGCCGAGGATGGTCTCCAGCTCGGCTCTTGCCTCGGTGCCCGCCGTCTTGAGCATCTGTCCCCCCTTTCCGATGACGATGCCCATCTGGCTCTCCCTCTCCACGACGACGTCGGCCTCGATCACCACTCGGCCGTCCTCCCGGGAGGTCATCTCGGTGACCCGCACCACAACTGAGTGGGGCAGCTCCTCACGCAGCCGATCGAGGAACTTCTCCCTCACGATCTCGGCGACCACCACCGACTCGGGCTGATCGGTGACCATGCCTTCCGGGTAGTAGCGGGGGCCCTCGGGAAGCCTGGCTACCAGTTCGTCGAGCAGTGCCGCCACCCCCTCACCGGTGAGGGCGGCAACCGGGAAAACATGGGCGAACGGCCATTCCGCGGCCTCGACGAGCTGGGCAACTAGCTCTTCTCTCGAGGCCAGGTCGGTCTTGTTGACGGCGACGACCGTGTCGGCCCCGCTCTCGACCAGGCGGCTGGCGACGAGACGATCGCCAGGTCCGATGGGGGCGGTGGCGTCGATGACGAACACCACCACGTCGACCTCGCCCAGGGTCCGCCCCACCAATGAGTTCAGCCTGGAGCCCAGCTCATTTCGCGGTTTGTGCAGCCCGGGGGTGTCGACCACCACGAGCTGGTGATCCGGTCCGGAGACGACTCCCCGGATGACGTTGCGGGTGGTCTGGGGGCGGATGGAGGTGATGGCGACCTTGGTCCCGACCATCTGGTTGACCAGTGTCGACTTGCCCACGTTGGGACGGCCGACGATCGCGGCGAAACCCGATTTCACCCCACTTCTTCCGAGTCGGCACGGCGCACACTGACCACCGCCACCCGACGGCCCTGCATCCTGGTCACCTCGATCTCGAGACCGTCGTAGGTGAAGACCTCACCCTCCTCCGGAACCCTCTCAGCCAACCCGAGCACCAGACCGCCGACGGTGTCCCACTCCTCATCGGGCAAGGCGACACCCGTCACCTCCACCAGCTCGTCCACGGAGAGCCGGGCATCAACCTCCCAGCCGTTCTCTCTCACCGAGATCAGGTCCTCTTCGGTGTCGGTCTCGTCGGCTATCTCACCCACCAGCTCCTCGAGGAGGTCTTCGATGGTCACCAGACCAGTGACGTCGCCGAACTCGTCGACCACGATCGCCTGGTGGGTGTGACTCTCCTTCATCTCGGCGAGGAGGGCGGCGATCTGTTTGGTCTCGGGGACGAACACCACGGGCCTCATCACCTCGGCCACCGAGTGGGGCCGGTCACCGCCGGAGAGCATGGGAAGCAGGTCCTTGATGATGACCAGACCGACCACATCGCCGTTCGATATCACCGGAAGTCGGGAGTACCCGTCCTCGGTGGAGATCTCGATCAGTTCCTCGACGGACGCCGTGACCGGGACGGTGACCATGTCGGGCCGGGGCGTCATCACCTCTCTGACCACGGTGTCCCCGAACTCGAGGACAGAGTCGATCAACTCCCGCTCCTGCTCCTCGCCTTCTTCCTCCGCAGGCTCCTCGGGGTTCTCGAGCCTTGGCTCGGGCTCGGGCAGCAGATCGTATGCCCATCCCCCGAGATCTACTGCCAAGGAGAGGAACGGGGAGAGGGCGTAGGCCAGCCGGTGGGGGAAGTGCCGCCCCAACGCCCGGGGCAGGATGTCACCGACGATGAGGGCCAGCGCTCCGACCAGGGCCGCGACCACCATGGCCATGCCGAGACCCCGCCCGGATGCGAGGGCGGCCGCGCTCAGTGCCGAGCTCACGATGAGAAAGGCCGAAGCGACCACGCCCACCGCCGAGCCGATGGCCTCCCGCTCCTCCAGCAGGTCGGCGACCGTCGCCGCTCCACGCACCCCCTCGGCCTCGTCCCTGAGGGCATCAGCCCTCGGGACACGGGTGATCGCGCTCCCAGCCGCCCTGATGATGAAACCGATGACCAGGATCAGCGCTGCCCCCGCGATGACGACCGGGGTCATCGTCGCTCCCTGCCGGTCTTGGCCAGCAACTCGCGCTCCCTACGCTCCATCAACTCGGCGTCGTCCTCGTTCTCGTGGTCGTAGCCGAGGAGGTGGAGGACGCCATGGGCGACCATGAGCGCCATCTCATCCTCGACCGACACTCCGAGCCGCTCTGCCTGGCGGGACACATAGCCAGGTGCAATCACGACATCCCCGGCCATGAGCGGCGGTCCGTGGTCGTCGAGATCGGGGACCAGACCCGGGATGAGACTCTCCACGGGGAAGGCCAGCACGTCGGTGGGCCCGGCGTGGTCGAGGAAGCGTTGGTTGTAACCGGCCATCTCCCCGTCCTCGACGAGGAGAATGGTGACCTCGGTGCTCGGGGGATACCCCTCGTCGGCTAGGACCAGCTCGGCCAGCCCGCGTAACTCGGCCGTATCGAGCTCTATGGACTGCTCGTTTGCGAGGAAGACGCTCATCGCCGAGCAGGAGGACTAGTGCTCAGGGCACTACATGACGGGTCGTCCATCAGGCTCCGGGGAAGTTCGGGTATGCGATCCTCTGATGGTAATGACCCTTCAGGGAGTCGAGAAAGGCCTGGCGCACCTTGCTCAGCTCGGCGAGCGTCAGCGGCGACTCCGATAGCTGGCCGTCGTCGAGCTTCTCGTCGACGATCCGGTCGACCACCTTCTCGATGGCGTCCGGTGAAGGTTCCTGGGTCTGGAACACGGCACGACACGCCGCCTCGAGGGCATCGGCGAGCATGATGATGGCCGCTTCGGCGGTACGCGGCTTGTGCCCGATGTGGCGGTAGGCGTCGACCTCCACGTCCTCGCCGTACTTCTCCCGGGCCTTCTCGTAGAAGAAGCGCATGACGCCGTCGCCGTGGTGGCTGACGATCC
>CAZAHX010000120.1:0-6572 GCA_964485005.1 uncultured Acidimicrobiaceae bacterium
TTGTGGATGATCCCAGCCTCGCTGGTGGGCGCGCCAAACACCACCAGTGTGCTCATCGCCGGCTTCCTGCTCCCCATCCTCGTCGGGCCCGCCATTTGGCTACTGGTCTCCGCCTCGATGGTCACGCCCGTCGTGGTCTTGGAGCGTCTGGGTGTCCTGGCATCCCTGCGCCGCAGCATCGGGTTGGTCAAGGGGCGGTGGTGGCCCACCCTCGGCTATCTGCTGCTGATCGGCCTGTTCGGAGTGATCGCCCTGCAGCTCATCCAGTTCATCGCCATCCCGCTAATGGCTCTCGGAGATGTGGGGCTCGCCTTGAACCTCGTCGCCATACTGGGAATCGTGACCCAGGGCCTCATCGTGGCCGGGATCGGGGCCATGCTCACCTGGTGGTATGTCGACCTCCGGGCGAGGAAGGAGACCCTCCTCGGCGAAGACCTCCACTGATGGCCGCGATGGCCTCACGGGCCGCGGCCTGCTCCGCCTGCTTCTTGGAGCGCCCCTCACCGGTCCCCAGCCTGCGGTCCCCGACGAAGACCACGGCCGAGAACTTCCTGGCGTGATCGGGCCCTTCGCCCACCACCTCGTAGGTGGGCCGCTCTCCTCCCCGGGCCAGGATCTCCTGGAGCCTGGTCTTGTAGTCCCTCACTCCCGGGCTCTTGGCTCGCTCGGCGACATGATCGCCCAGCAGCGCCACGATGATGCGGCGGGTCTCCTCCAGCCCGCCGTCGAGGTAGACGGCTCCGATCACTGCCTCGAGGGCGTCGGCGAGGATGGAATCCTTGGCGCGCCCACCGGTCCTCTCCTCGGCGGGAGCTAGGCGAAGATTGGGGCCCAGGTCGAGTTGGCGGGCGATCTCGGCGAGAAGGGGACGGGAGACCAGCGAAGCCCGCACCTTGGCGAGCTTTCCCTCGGCCAGATCCGGGTAGTGGTGGTAGAGCAGGTCGGTCACCACCAGTTGAAGCACGGCGTCCCCGAGGAACTCCAATCTCTCGTTGTCCTCGGAAGAGGGGTCCTCGGCGCTGACCGAGCGATGGGTCAGGGCCAAGTCGAGGAGACCGGGGCGTTCGAAGCCGTGTCCGAGCCGCTCCTCGAGGAGGGTCATCCCAGCTGCATGGCGAGACGGCCGGGGAGGTCCCGATCCGCGCCTTCGGAGGCCATGGTCAGGGCGTTCGCCACCGCAACCCGCGAGGAGCTGCCATGGGAGATCACCGCCACGTTCCTCACCCCGAGTAGCTGTGCCCCGCCATAGGTCTCCCAGTCGAGTCTCTGCTTGACCTCGGCCAGGGCAGGAAGCGCAGCGTCCTTCACCTTCCCCGGCAGGGCATCGAGGGCCTCGAGGAAGTAGTCGGCGACCATCTTCACCGCCCCCTCGGTGGTCTTGAGGAAGACGTTGCCGGTGAAGCCGTCGGTGACGATGACATCGACCTTGTCGGTGGCCACGTCACGGCCCTCGACGTTACCCACGAATTGGATTGGAGATTTCTCCAGGAGGTCGAACGCGGCCTTGTCGAGCTCACGGCCCTTGCCCTTCTCCTCGCCGATCGAGAGCAGGCCCACGCGGGGACGCTCCACCCCCAGCAGCACTTCGGCCGCCACCGAGCCCATGACCCCGAACTGGGCGAGGTGCTCCGGTCGCACCTCCGGGTTCGCCCCGGAGTCGAGAACCAGAGTCGGGGTCCCGGGAGTGGGGAAGATGGTGGCGATGGCGGGGCGGGAGACGCCCTTCAGTCGGCCGACGATGATGGCCGCAGCGGCCATCGCCGCACCGGTGGATCCAGCGGAGACGAAACCGGCGGCCTTTCCGTACGCCACCAGCTTGACCGTGACGCTGATCGAGGAGTCGGGCTTGTCCCTGAGGGCGCGGGCCGGGTCGTCCGCCATCCCGATGACGTCGGGTGCATGGACTATCTCTATTCCGGAGACGTCGTGACCGTCCAGCTCGGCCTGGAGGGCCTCTGTGTCACCGACGAGGATGACCTCGACTCCGCGCACCGACGCCTCCACGGCGCCGGCAACCGTCTCGTGGGGGGCGTGATCCCCGCCCATCGCATCGAGGGCGATGCGTGCCAAGGTCGCTAGTTGGTCTCGATGACTTCGCGACCCGCGTAGGTCCCGCACTCACGGCAGGCGCGATGGGGCAGCTTGGGCTGGCCGCATCGCTCACAGGCGACCGGCCGCGGGGCATGCACCTTCCAGGCCGCCTTGCGGCTCCTGGTGCGCGAACGCGACATCTTCTTCTTGGGCACCGCCATATCGGCGCACTCCTCGGTGTGTCAGGAATCGAACAGCTGCCTGAGAGCGGCGAACGGGGAGTCGGACTCCTCCCCATGGCCGTCACAGGGGTCATCATTCAAGTCGGTCCCGCAGATTGGGCAAAGTCCCTTGCAGTCGGGCGAGCACACCGGCGCCGCAGGGATGGCGAGCGAGATCTCGTCGGTGGCGGGGGCCCCGATGTCGACGGTGCCCGCCACGATGGCATATCCGTCCTCGTCGGGGACCCTGGCGAAGTGCTGTGCCCCCTGGACCTCCAACGTTTGATGCAATTCGTCGAGGCAGCGCACGCAGGTGAGCACGGCGTCGGCCGAGGCACGATATGAGGCCTGTACCCCTTCCATGGTTCCGGTGAGAGTTCCACTGACCTGCACGGGCCCCCGCACCTCCGAGTCGCCCAATCGAAGCGACACGTCGAAATCACCCGAGAACTCACGACGATGCTCTGGATGACCCATGAGGTCGCCGATGGTGACGACGAGGTCCCGGCGCTGTGCCATCAGAACGGGACGTCGGGCGGCTTGGGCCGGGACTTGTGCAGCTCTTCCCGGGCGGCCTTGATGTGGCTCACCATGTCGATGAGCAGCCCCTCGACCCTGCCCAGCTTGTCGTCGATCCCGTCCTCGGTCTCGAGGCGAAGCCGTCTCGCGTCGCCCTCGGCCCTCCTCACCAGGATGTTCGCCTCTTCGACCGCTTCGGAGACGATGCTCGACTCGGAGACGAGCTTCTCGGCCTCGGCCTTGGCCCTGTCCATGATCTCCCGCGCCTTCTCGTTGGTGCGGGCGATGAACGCCTCCCGCTCCCGGACCATCCACCTGGCGGCCCGTAACTCGTCGGGCAACGCCGCCTTGATCTGGGCGAGGAGACCGAAGAACAGCTCGCGATCGACCAGTGCGCTCGAGGACAGGGGCATGGTCTTCGCCACCTCCAGATGGGCGACCATCTCGTCGACGATGTCGAGGATGTCGGTGGTCTCGTGACGCTCGCTGACGTCCACCACGACGTCGGGGTCGTGCTCTGTCTCCTGGGTCATGACAATCGCTCCTTCAAAGCCCTATCTACTACATCGGGGACCAAGCCGCTCACCGATCCCCCCAGTCTCGCCACTTCCTTGACCAGCGACGAGGAAATGAAGCCATATTCCGGGGTCGTCGGCATGAACACGGTCTCCACCCCGGTGAGATGCCGGTTCATCTGGGCCATCTGGTTCTCGTACTCGTAGTCGTCGACGGTGCGCAGACCCTTGACCACCACATCCGCGCCAACGGCGCGTGCGTGGTCGACCAACAGGCCGGTGAAAGAGGTGGCCTCGACCCGATCACCGTGGATCTCCCTGATGAGCTCGAGACGGCGATCGGTGGTGAACAGAGGCTCCTTGCCCGGATTGTCGATGACCGCCACCACCACCCGGTCGAAGAGCTCGACGGTCCTCTCCACCACGTCGACATGGCCGTTGGTCGGCGGATCGAAGCTCCCCGGGCACAATGCCGTCGTCATCGAGTCGCACCCTTCTCGTAGCGGAAGACCCTGGTGTCTCCGTAACGCTTGTCGGCTAACACCCGCCAGGTTACCGGGGGGCGGGGTGGCCGGTCGTCATGCCGGCGGGAGACCACGACCTCTCCCTCGGGGGCGAGGATCCCATCCACCATCTCCAGGTCGGCGTCGAGCAGCCGGGTCTCTTGATCCCAGGGTGGATCGATGAAGACGAGGTGGAACCGGCCCTCGCCCCGTCGCAGATAGTCCTGCACCTTCATCTCGAGGACCTCTCCGCCCAGACCCAGTGTGGTCACGTTCGCCCGGAGGGCGGCGAGAGCCTTGCGCCCGCTCTCCACGAACACCGCCGACGCAGCCCCTCTGGACAGGGCCTCCAGCCCGAAGCTCCCCGATCCGGCGTAGAGATCGGCGACGTCTGCGTCCTCGACCCATTCCCCGATCGAGGAGAAGACGGCCTCCTTCACACGATCGGTGACCGGTCGGGTGCCCGGGGTGTCGGGGGCGCGCAGCCGCCGGCCTCGTGCCTGTCCGGCGATGATCCTCAAAACGGCCTCACGCGATGAACAGCCAGTCGACCGTCTCGCCGAGCAGCGCCATGACCTCTTCTGCCAGCTCGGGATGGTCGGCGAGATCCGGATCCGAGTCGACCAGGCCGAAGGCGTCGCGGCGGGCGGCGACCAGTAGGTCGAGATCGGACACGATGTCCGCCAGCACCAGATCGTTCATCCCCGATTGCCGGGTGCCGAACAATGTGCCGTGCCCACGGATCCGCAAGTCCTCCTCGGCCAGCCTGAACCCGTCATTGCTGGCGACCATGGCGGCGAGGCGCTCCGTGGCCTCCTCGGTGGCGGCGTCGGCGACCAGGAGACAGGTGCCGGGGTGCGACCCACGCCCCACCCGCCCCCTGAGCTGATGGAGCTGGCTCAAACCGAAGCGGTCGGCGTCGAGAATGACCATCACCGTGGCGTTGGGGATGTCGATGCCGACTTCGATCACCGTCGTGGAGACCAGCACGTCGAGCTCTCCGGCCCTGAGGGATGCCATCACAGCCTCCTTCTCCTTTGAGGGGAGCTGGCCGTGGATGAGGCCGACGCGGAGCCCGGGCATCATCGCCGACAGCCGCCGGTGCTCGCTGGTCGCCGAGGCCGCCTCGACCTTGGGGCTGTCCTCGACGAGAGGGCAGACGACGAACGCCTGGCGACCCCGTGCCACCTCCTTCTCCACATGCTCGATCGCCTTCCACTCCCCCGCCTTACCGAGGTGCGTGGTCTGCACCGGGGTCCGCCCCGGTGGCATCTCGTCGATCAGGGAGACGTCGAGATCGCCGTAGAGAGTCATCGACAACGTCCTGGGGATCGGGGTGGCCGTCATGATGAGGAGGTCGGGCTCCGCTTCTGCCGACTTCTCCTTGAGCCGAACCCGCTGGGCGACCCCGAAGCGATGTTGCTCGTCGATGACCGCGGCTCCCAGCATGGCGAAGTCGACTCCTTCCTGGATGAGAGCGTGGGTCCCGACCAGCAAGTCGACCCGACCCGCGCCGACATCGGCGAGCAGCTCGGCGCGGGTGATGCCGGGGTGGTAGTTGGCCGCAGCGACCGACCCGGTGAGCAGCCCGAGGTGGACCGCCGGGTCGTCGTCGGTGGAGAAGAGGCTGTCCATGCCGAGACGCTCCCCCTCTCCCCGGAGCCCGGGGGACATGCCGGCCTGGGCCAGCAGGTCGTTGACCCCGAGGTAGTGCTGCTCGGCGAGCACCTCGGTGGGCGCCATGATCGCGGTCTGGCGACCGCCCTCGATGACGCCGAGGAGGGCGGCCACCGCCACCACGGTCTTGCCCGACCCCACTTCTCCTTGAAGCAGTCGATGCATGGGGTGGGATGCGGTCAGATCCGTCTTGATCTCCTCGAGCACCCGTGCCTGTGCAGAGGTCAGCCGGTAGGGGAGGCGGTCCAGGAACCGGCCGGAGAGCTCACCGGTGGGGACATGGGGTATGCCGGTGGCTTCGAGCACCATCCGGCGTCTCCGCATGGCCAGGGCCAGCTCGAGACGAAACAGCTCGTCGTAGACGAGGCGCTTGCGGGCGGGGCCGATGGCGTCGTGGCTCTCGGGGAAGTGGATCGAGGCGAAGGCCTGGTCCCGATCCATGAGGCCACGCGCCGCCTTGAACTCGACTGGGATCGGGTCGGCGATGGGTCGGGATCGCTTCAGGGCGTTGTGGATGGCGTCTCGCATCAAGGGTGCGGTGACCCTTCCCACCTGAGGGTGGATGGGGACGATTCGGCCGGTGACGATCCGATCCGGGGTCTTCTCCAGGACTTCGGCGTCGGGAGTCTTCATCTGCAGGGCTCCCCGGAACCGCTCCACGACTCCGGAGAGTGCGACCCGATCGCCCTCTTTGACCTTTGTGTACGGGTAGTTCTTGGTGAACCAGACCGCCTTGATCTCCCCGGAGTCGTCCCCGACCCGGGCCTCGGTGATCTGCAGATTGGCCCTCGCCCTCCGCGCGCTCATCGAGCGCACCTCTCCGACCACGGTGACCTCGGGGCCCACCGGGATCTGGGCGATGGGAGTCACCGAGGTCCTGTCCAGATACTCCCGGGGCACATGGTGGAGGAGGTCGGCCACGGTGTGGATGCCCGATTTGCCCAGCATGGCGACCCGGGCGGGCCCGATGCCCTTGACCTCGCCCACGCCCACCTCGGCGAGACGGCTCAGCGTTGCCATGCCCCGACGGTACTTGTGGAATGGGACTTGGAAGAGGACCAGGGTTAACATCGCGACGCTCATGTCTTACCGCTGCGAGATCTGCG